>JBFJXU010000041.1:0-12582 GCA_041622975.1 Thermoplasmatota archaeon | reverse complement strand
CAAAGGAGAACCGCCAGGGGTTACGCAGTCCGTAGGCCCAAACTTCGGGGGCGCCATCGACGCCGTCGGCGAATGGATTGTCAGAGGGAACGGCGTAGCCGGCTGGCACATCTACGTCGAGACGAAGGATGGAACCATACAGGTCGCGGGGGTTGAGGCCCGTATCCAGGGGGTCGTTGGCGAGGCCGCCGTCGCCGAGGCCCACGTACAGGTAACCATCGGGGCCGAAGGTGACGAGGCCACCGTTGTGGTTGGGGAAGGGCTGCTGCACGTCAATCACGGGCGTACCCAGGAGTTGCACGGCGTAGGGGTCCTCGGGGCTGCGTTCGTAACGAACCACATGGGAGTGCATGGCTTGGTCGACGTAGGACGCAAACACGTAGCCGTTGGAAGCGTATTCAGGGTGGAAGGCAATGGAGAGGAGGCCCATTTCGTTGAACCAGGAGCCGGCGATGCCCCGGATGTCGAGGAAAGCCTTGGGTTGGCCAAGGCCATCTCGGATGTAGTCATCGGCCACCAAGTCGTACATGAGGACGCGGCCGGCGCGTTCCGTGATATAGAGCAGGTCGTTGCCCGTGCCATCATGTGTGATGTGGACGGGTTCAATCAGGCCGTCGGCCACGATGGTCAAAGCATCATCTTGAGCATGGCTTGGTTGCTGCAGGAGCAACGCAACCAGGGCTACCGCCACCCAGCGCATATTGGCCCACCAGGACCACTGGACTTCAACCCTCGCCTAGGTGAACATGTTCGATTGTACGGATGTGCGCGCCGCTGCTATGGTTGCGCGCAGACCGACCGACGTGCCCGGCATCCAGAACCGACCATCGTGCAATCTACGGGGTGACCCGCGTCAAGTCGCGCGGGAACAGAATGGTTTCACGGATGTTGCTGAGGCCAAGCATCTGCATGAGGATGCGTTCAATGCCGATTCCGCAGCCACCGTGGGGCGGCATGCCGTAACGGAAGGCATCAAGGTAATCCTCGAAGTCGGCGGGGTTTAGGCCCCACCGAGTAATGCCGGCAGCCAATAATTCGGGGTCGTGGATACGCTGGGCGCCACTGATGAGTTCGACGCCGCGGTAGTCGAGGTCAAAGCCGCGGCACAAGCGGGACTCCTGCGTACCATCCTCGGGCATGACGTAGAACGGCTTGGGACCCAACGGCCACTTGGTGATGAAGTAGAAGTCATGGCCTTCGGCGCGCATGGCTTCGCCGAGGATCTTCTCGGCTTCCGTGCCGATGTCATCACCGAACTCGAGGGTGGACTTGCCCGTAGCCTTCTCCAGCCGATCAGATGCGCCGGCCGCCCCGTTGATGACCCCAAGAGCCTCCTCGTAGGTGACGCGACGGAAGGGTAGGGCCGGCACGGGGACGTCGGCGCCAAGCGCTTCAATCTGGCCCGAACAGTTGTCGACGACCGATTTCCAGACGTGGTGTAGCAGGCCTTCGATGGCCTGCATGACATCCTCCTCCGATTCTACCCATGCCATTTCCAAGTCGAACGCGGTGGATTCGTTGAGATGGCGCGTGGTGGCGTGCTTCTCGGCGCGGAAGTAACGCGCAATTTCGAAGACCCGGTCCATGCCGCTGGCCATCATCATCTGCTTGTACAACTGAGGCGATTGACTCAGGAAACATTCCTGGCCGAACCAGTCCACTTTGTACGTGTCGGTACCACCCTCGCTGCTGGCCGCGATGATGTTGCTGGTGGTAATCTCCTGGAAGCCTTGGCTGACGAAGTACTCTCGACCCGCCCGCAGCACTTCGTGACGAATCTCAAAAATGGCCTTCGCCCGGGGCGTCCGGACGTCTAGGAATCGATTGTCTAGGCGCGTGTCCAGCCCACTTTCGATGTCATCGTCCCAGAGCGCCATGGGAAGAGGTGCGGCTGCTTTATTGAGCACGGTAGCCGCAGTTGGCAGAACTTCGAAGCCGGCCTTTGCCTTGTCAGATTCCTTCACGAGACCCGTGATGCTGACACACGATTCGTCGGTTAGGTCGGTGAGTTGGTCAAACAGACCCGGCGCAGACTCTGCCAGTTGTTTCTTGAGCAGAACGAACTGCACATTGCCGGTACGGTCGCGGAGATCCAGGAAAGCAATGTTGCCCTTGGCTCGCAGGTTGTGCACCCACCCTGCGAAGGTCTGCTCGGTTCCGTAATGCTCAGGCTTGACGTCGCCACAGCCCAGGGTCCTCAGAGTCACGATGCGCCGCACTTAGGCCTGCTTCAAAAGGGCAAGGGGGCACCGCTCCAGGTGGTGCTTACAGTGCAATTTGTCCTTCGTCCTGCCGGCCGCGCATGTCGGTGACGGCCCAGGCGGCAAAGAACGGGCTGGGCACTCCCATGCCGCCCAGCAGGAGGAACCAGCCCATGGACTTGTGTGGGTAGGGCTTGAATCCGACGGTCTCCGATTCTTCGAAGCTCTGGGCCAAGATGCTGCCCATGGCAAAGACGATGGGCGCAAAGAACGCCCCAAATAGGCTCGGGTATAGGAGGAAGTTGAAGTTTGCACCCATATCACTCATCATGTCCGCTTTGATTTCGAAGGCGCGGTCAATGCTGGCGTCCGCGTCGTCGTCTAGGAGGGGCGACGCGTCCAGTAGCGTGCGGGCGCCGGCATCGTCGCGGCCCTGCAGTTCTGCGGCCACACTCACGTAGAGCCGGTGGTTACCAGATAAGCCGTCACGGATGGCTTCCTGCTCGGCGAGGTCTTCCTCCAACCCAGCCTTGGCATCCCGCCAGGTCTGTTCGGCCGTTTCATCACCGGCCGCCTGTGCCTCCGCAATTTTCTGGTCTGCGTTGGCGATATTGCGCTCAATCACGATGCTGAGTTCAACCGCCCCTTGGTAGTCGGATTCACCGACGGTATTCTTGATACGCTGGTCAAGTTGCTCGTAGAACCCATCAATATTGCTTTGCTTGAAGGTCTCCAGAGCACCTAGGCCGCCCGCGAAGATGGCAATAGAGGCCACGATGGCCACGGCGACCTTGGCCTTCGCCTTAGGGTCGGCATCCTGCCGCTTGGCAAATGCCCACGCCCGGTACCACAGGACAGGGAACACGACGACTGCCAGGAGGTTAGCCAGGTAGGCCTTGCCACGCATGGCGCCGCCGACAATGGACTCCTTTATGGGTGCATCGTCCAGGCCGCCCTCGGGCGACCGCGCAAGACCATGAGGCGCCCGACCAACAGCGGGGCAATGGCTCGGCAGCCTCCCGGCTCAGAAACCACGTTGCCGATGAACAAGTCAGGCAGTGAAGTTACTCGAAGAACTTAGCGTTCTCTTCGATGTACTTCTCTTCGCCTTCCGGCACCTCGTCGTCGGGGAAGATTGCCTCAACGGGGCAGGCAGGCTCGCAGGCACCACAGTCGATGCACTCATCGGGGTTGATGTAGAGGTGCTCGACCTCGTCGAGGGACTTCTTGAAGTCGCCTTCTGCGTCCCCGCTGTGGGGGTGGATGCAGTCCACGGGGCAGACGTCGACACACGCAGTGTCCTTGGTACCGATGCATTTGCTGGTGATGACGCGGGTCATTGGTGGCCTCCAGGGGTGCCCGACCATGGCGGCCTGCGTTACTTAATGCTTGGCGATTCGGGGACCCGAAAAATAGCTGGTTTTCTCCTGGGGGCAAGAAGCAAGGCGTCAAGTGTTGGAGTCTCGGTGGCAACTTGTGGTGGCCCTGCCCCCGTGGCTTTTCTGGGCGCTCGTGGCCGTGTCGGCTTGGGTGGCGTACGAGTCTTTCCGATTCGTCGTCGTCCGAGCGGTCAAGCGCCGCTACGAGGCTGCCGTGGACCGATTCATTCGGGCCAATCGCATCCCGACGGACAGTTTCCGGCATACCCACCGCGTCGTGGTTCGGGAAATGGTCCTGTCGCAACCGGGCCTCGTGGCCGCCATGGCCGAACGGGCCCGGGCTGACGGTACGGATGTTACCGCCGTCCAGGAAAAAGTGCGCAACTGGTTGGATGAAATTGTCCCTCAATTCAATCTGCTAGCCTACTACCAGGTGGGGTACCGCATCGGTCGCATCATGGCGTATTCCACGTACAATGTCCATTTGGATGAGGCAAGCCTGCAGCGGGCTCAGGCGGCGATTCCAGAGGGTGCAAGCGTCGTGTACGTCTCCAACCACCGAAGCAACGCTGACTTCGTGGTGACGGGCTTCATGCTAAGCCGCAGCGTGCAGGTGTCATACGCCGTAGGGGAATGGGCCCGCGTTTGGCCCCTGGAATCCATCTTCCGTTCCTTCGGCTCCTACTTCGTGCGGCGCGGCGAGAAGGACCCCCTTTACCACTCCACGCTTGAAACGTACCTGCAACTCATCACGAAGCAAGGCGTCACACAGGCCATGTTCCCGGAGGGGGGCCTCAGTCGCGACGGTCGCCTTCGACCAGTCAAACTGGGCCTTCTTGACTACATGGCGCGGGCAAAATTGGACCCGGAGTTCGAGGCACCACTGGTATTCGTGCCAGTTGGAATCAACTTCGATCGCGTACTCGAGGACGAGAACTTGGTGGCCGAGGCCAAGGCGGGCGAATTGGGCGCCATCGGGCGGCCGCGGCGAACCTTGCGGCAGAAGGCGTGGCGCCTGACCACATTGCTTGGCAAAATCATCGTCTTTGGCCCATGGAACGTGTACCGGTTTGCCACCAAGCGCCTGAAGAAGCACGGCGTGGCCGCCATCACGTTTGGCGAGCCAATCACATTCGACGAGTGGCGGGCCACGGCCCCGACCGACCCATTGGCCTTAGTGGACCGCCGAGAACGCCAATCTGCGCTTCGCCCCTTCGGCGACGAGTTGATGCATGCTATCGCCGAGATTATTCCCGCGACACCGGTAACGTTGCTGTGCGCAGCCCTATCTGAAATCGACACCAGAAAGGGCCAACGTCACGACCGCGGCGCTGTGCTGGCGGCCCTGCGGCGCGTGGTCGATGAACAATCCAAGCGGGGCCGACCCTTTGCAATTGACCCGTACGCAGAATCGGGCGCGGAAGCAGGCCGGTGGGCTAGAAACGAACGCCGCCAGGAACTCGCTGACCTGGCGGCAGAAGTAGCAGGCACGGACGACCTCGAGCAACTGCTTGACATGGCTTTGGACGTAGCCGGCGACCGCATCTTGGAGGTGGCCGACGACGGGGGCGTAATCGTGCTACGCGGGGACTTAGTGGAATACTACGCGGCCAGCCTTACCGGCGCCGTTGGCGCCCAATGAACACGGTCAATCCGATGGCCAAGAGGGGAACCAGCCAACCCAGGGGAGTTTCCCGGCTCCATTCGGCTTGGGCATGAGCGGCATCCGCTTCGAGGTCAATGAGCAAGGCGAGCGCGCTGCCAGCCAGGGCCACGCTGAGGGCAAGCCCAGATGCAAGGGCCGTGGTACTGCCCGGCGGGCCCCTGATGATTGCCGCGGTGATGGCGATGATGAATAGGAAGAACATGACTGGCAACACGATGATGCCTGCGCCACTTTCAGGCCCGTATTGGTCCAGCATGGCGTGACTGGGCACCGCTAGGGCAGTGCCCGCGATGAGGCCGACGGAGAGTGTGATGGCCCGTCCGGGGCGAAGGGCAGCGCCAGCGACGGCCACGAGGCCTAGGCCAATTGCCGTGGTGTAGAGAATCACGGCCATGTCCGTGTCGGGGACCCGTTGGTCAATGGCGTCGTGGCCGGCCAAGACGAACATGAGCACGACGAGGGGCGACAAGAGACCAATGATGTAGCCCAAGGCATCGCCGGGCTCGCGGCCGTCGCCTTGCTGTTGCTGTTGCTGGATGATGATTGTCGTGCCTTCAGCCACTTCGATGGCTTGATCATCCCGCCCCGGCATGAAAATCAGGAGAAGTATTGGCCCAGAATCTTCCGCTCGGCGCCCTTGATGCGGTTGTGTGCCGCAGCCTTGCTGATGCCGAAGACGTTGGCCAAGGTTTCAAGAGTGCAGCGGCGGGGATTGTCGTAGTAGCCGAGGGCCAGGCCCATTTTGACTACCTCCACTTGCTTGGGGGTGAGTTTGTCCTCGTAATCCCCCATGGGATGGTCCTCGGGGCGGTAGTCCCCCCAGCGAATCAATCGCATCTGCATACCGGCCTTTTCGAAGGATTCGCTGGCGGTCCTGATGACGTCGCCCACGTCCACGCGGGCAGCCGTCACGATGCCCACGCTCATCCAGCCATCGCGGATGACAATGGGCCGCAGGATGCGGTCCGGGCCAAGGGCACGAAGTGCTGTGGTGAACGGCGCCTTGAGAATCTTCATTCTGTCAGGTGGCGCCTCCGCCAACACGCTGGTCACACCGGGGTCCTGGCGGAGCACCTCCACGGGAGCGTAGAGGCCATGGAGGGTATTGACGAGGTCCTGGGCCTTGTCGTCGTCGGCAAGGATGGTGAAGATGTTGCGCGTGGGGAAATGGTCGTCATCATACCGGATGTGGTTCATGATGACGCGGCTGTCTGCCACCTCGCGCGTGAAAGCGGCGATGGGCCATTGCAACGCTTCCACCTGGAAGAGAATCTCAGTCATTCCCATGTTCGAGGCCCACATGAACATGTTCAGTCTATAGCGGTTGCGCGGAGAGGCCGCGGCCGGCAGCCTCAAGGCGGCATGGGGTTCGCCGCTGAACCATGAGCCAAGCCGATGTCCAGGAGCGCCTGCAACGCCTGCAGGCACTATCAGGCCAACTGCAATCCATTGCCCAGCAACGCGCGCAGATGGAGGCAATGAAACAGGAAGCGGAACAAGCGCTCTCGGCCCTCGAGGATCTCGAAGACGACGCCACCGTTTACCGCAGCGTCGGCGGCCTGCTCGTCAAAGACAAATCCAAGGCCGTCGCCCAGGAGCGCCTGCAAGATGACGTGGAGACACTAGGCCTTCGCGTCAAGCGCATGAAGACCCAGGAAGACGAGATGGCCAAGCAGGCTGAGTCCCTGCAGACGGAACTGCGCAAGGCGCTTGGCCAGTGACTTGCCCGTAGCGCCTGATTCCGTCATCGCCGCGGGCGACCGAGTCATCGCCTTCGACGGCGAAGCCGGCCACAAATGGCTGCTCCAGTTGGACGGCGGTGGCGCCCGCAAAATCAAGGGCTTAGGCGTGGTGGACCCCGGCAGGCTCGCCGGCACACCATGGGGCGCCAGCGTAGCCATGGGCGCCAAGACGGTCACGCTGTGGCCGCCGCGTACCCCGGACCTCGTTGCCACGCTGCGCCGAAAAGCCCAGATTATCCAACCCAAGGACGGCGCCCGCATCCTCTTCGAATTGGGTGCATCCCCCGGCGACCACATCTTGGAATCGGGCATCGGTAGCGGGGCCCTCACGATTCCCTTGGCCAAGGCGGTCGGTCCCTCGGGCCACATCACGGTCCAAGAACTTCGTGAAGACTTCCGCGACTGGGCCATGGACAACGTCACCGCTGCAGGCCTCAATGACCGAGTAACATGCGTCATTGGCGACCTTACCCAGTCGGTAGCGGATGGGGTGGACGGCCCATTCCATGGCTGCGTCCTTGACCAGCCCGAACCCTGGAAGGCAATCCCTCACGTAGCCCCCACGCTCCTCCCCGGCGGCGCACTCGTCGCATACACGCCACAAGTCAGCCAAATGGAAGCCACATATCGCGCCCTCGTCGAGGCTGGTTTCCACGATCCATCTTGCATCGAGTTGACCGAACGCGCATGGGAGGTCAAAGAGCGGGGCAGCCGACCGACAAGTACCGGCATCCTCCACACCGCATTCCTTGTTACGGGCCGCGCGCCCGGCACCGCAAACGACCCGCAAGCCTCCGGCCAAGAACCGGTCGCTTAAGTGGCAAGCCCGACTGGAGGACCTCGTGGCACAAGGCATCGCCGGGAATCTACTGCAGATTGTTGCAGCCGACCGGCGCACCATGACCAGGCGCGTGGTCGTCACGGGCATCTTACTACCCATCCTCATCGTCCCCGCCGCCGTCATGGCCGCAGCATGGGGGGCCGTCACCCACCTCCTGGCCGCCGGCATCGGCGCCGCCCTTGGCGCCTTCTGGGCCCAGCGACGTTACGCCGACACCTACACCCACAGCCTCCAGAATAACTGGAACGCCTGGATGAAGTACGCCATCAGTTGCACGAGCATCCCTGAAGTCCACCACAAGGTCATCGGACGCAATACGCACAACCGCGTATTCCTGATGGCAGCGGGACTGACAGCCTTGTGGAGCCTCGAATTGCTGCTGTTTGCTGCCGCCTTCGCAGTAGACTTGAGTGGCAATGTCACGCTACCCGTCATCGCCGTGAATGCCCTCCTGATCGGCGCTATTCTCGGAGCCAGCCTGAAGGCCCAGGTCTGGTACAAGGAGTTCGACGGCTCCGTGCGCGAACTCGTCCAGTCGGGTGAGATTGGCGTATGGGGGATTGTATGAGTCAGTCCTTCGCGGGACGGATCCTCGATGACCAAGGCGACCTCAAACGCCGCGTCATCCACGTAGACGACGACGGACTCATCACGAAGATTGCAGCCAGCGGCAACGCCGACCATGACTTTGGGGACGCGGCCATCCTTCCCGGTGCCATTGACGTCCACGTCCATTTCCGCGAACCTGGCCATACCCACAAGGAAGACTTGGGGACAGGAAGTATCAGTGCAGCCTATGGCGGCGTGACTGGCTTCGTGGACATGCCAAATACAGCACCGCCCACCACCAACATTCAGACGCTGCAGGAGAAGCATCACCTTGCAGCCCAGAAATCCGTCATCGACTACGGTTTCTGGTTAGGCGGCACTTGGTACACGGGTAACCTCGCGGAATGCCTCAAGCAGGCCATCGGGGTGAAGGTATACTTGGGCGCCACCACCGGCGACCTGCTATTGGACGACAAGGATGCGTTCGCCGAGATTCTCAAGGCATGCGCGAAGGCCGACAAGCCGGTCATCCTGCACGCCGAGAGTCAACGGGTCCTCAATCAACTCAAGCGCACGGAACGCGGCTTACCGGACCACGACCATGCGCGACCCCCGCTAGCGGAAGTGGAAGCCATCTATGATGTCATGAAGACGCTCACGGGCCTCAAGGCCAAGCCGCGAATCCACATCGCCCACACGGCCAGCCACGACGCCGTGAAGGCCGCCAATGCCGCCGGATTCAGCCTCGGCGTCTGCCCACACCACCTCCTACTCGATACCACCTTCGACCACCCTCACCCGGCCTACGCCAAGATGAACCCACCCCTACGCGGCCCCGATGCTCGGGAAGCGCTATGGAATTCATATCGCACTGGCAACATCCCCATCGTGGAATCAGACCATGCTCCCCATGGCCGCCTGGAGAAGGAGGGAGACTTCCACGGCTGTCCCTGCGGCGTGCCAGGCGTCGAAACCATGGTCCCCTTGCTGGTTGCGCGCGCCGTGGCCGGCGACGTGGACCTTGCCACGGTGGCAAATACTACAGCCACTGGGCCGGCCAATTTCATCGGCGCCAAGGACCGAGGAAGCATCGAAGTTGGCAAGCGCGCTGACCTGGCGGTTTACGACTTGACCGACGTCACGGCCGTGGCAGAAGAGAACTTGCACGCTAAGTGTGGCTGGAGCCCATTCGTTGGGATGGAGGCCTGTTTCCCGTCGCATACATTCCTTGCCGGACGCCCCGTCATCCAGGACAAGCAATTGGTGGCAAAGCCAGGAACGGGAGCGCCGATTTGACGTGGCAGCAGGATGTCGCCCGGTCACTTGACTTCCTGCCCGACTTCATCGTCGTAGCCATCCTGGCCGCAAGTCCTGTCCTCGAAGTTCGCGGCTCAATCCCCGTGGCAGCCGTCGTGTTTGACATGCCGTGGGCGGAGGCATTCACGTGGAGCTTACTGGGGAACCTGGCCGTGCTGCCACCCCTTTGGGCTGCATTGCCCCACGTGGAAGCATTGCTGCGTCGAGCGGAGTGGGCCGCGCGCACCCTAGACCGCATCTTCGCACGGACAAGGAGCCGAAGCATTCGGCGCATCGAGACATACGAAGAGGCAGCCGTGTTCTTCCTCGTCGCGGTGCCGCTACCTGGTTCAGGCCTCTGGACCGGCATCCTTGCAGCCTACGTATTCGGACTACAGAAGCGCAAATCCTGGCCGTTCCTGTTTGCCGGCGCCGTGGTCGCCTGCTTCGCGATGGTAATCATCACGTACGGCGCCAAGGCCGTTTTCTAACCTAGACTGAGAGCAGTTCTTCGTTGAGGTCGCCGGGGGATTCCCCTGCCTCAAGGCGCTCACGCAGACGATTACACAAGTCAATGGTGCCCTGGACATCGTCAGCCTGTAAGACCACGAGATCGCCCGGCCGCGCCTCGGCGAGGGCCATCCGCACGGCTGTGCCTTCATCCAGTTCGCGTGTCAGGGCATCCTCAGGGAAACCCGCGGCCCGGATGCCCTCAATGACCACGTCGGCCGTGGCGCCGTGCTTGCGCCCCCGGGGGTCGGGGTCGCAGACAATGATGCGGTCATACATGGAAGCAATCTGTGTTCCGAAGGCGCGCAGGTCTTGGTCGCGTCGGTTGCCCGCCGCGTCGGCCACGTTGATTTTTCGCCCCGCAGCCAGCCGTGGCAGGGTCGCAGCCAGCGCTTGTAGGGCCGGAACGTTGTGTCCGTAATCAATGAGGACCTTGACGCCGCCAAGCGTCAAGAGGTTCATGCGCCCGGGCAATTGGCTGGTGTTGGGATTGAAGGTCCGCAGGCCCATGCGGCAATCGTCTTCCGAGACGCCGAGGCCATAAGCAAGCCCGATGGCAGCCGCAGCGTTGGCAATGTTGAACCGCGCAGCCCCGCCGAGGGTGATGGGTACGGAGTGGACGTCCACGACGCGGAAGGATGCAGGGCCTCGCTTGAGCCACAAAGCATCGTCGGCAAAGACCACTGCTGCATTGTCCGGCGACGCGGACAAGTGTGCCTCCACATCTGGATTGTTCGCCTCCAATGTGAACGGGATGATTCGCCGTCCTTCCAGTCGGGTTCGTTGCGCCCAGACGCGGGCATCATCAGCGTTCAGGACAACCGCCCCGCCGGGTTTGGTGGCGCGTACCACGACGGATTTGAGGTTCGCCAAGTCGTCAATGGTATCAATGCCTCCCTGACCCAAGTGGTCGCTCCCCACGTTGAGGAAGGCCGTTGCATCTGCTTGGTCAAAGCCGAGGCCCCGGCGCAAGATGCCACCGCGGGCCACCTCGCAGACGGCTGCGGTGATGTGCGGTTCCTGGAGTACGGTGCGGGCCGCGGATGGGCCGGAGTAGTCGCCGCGCAGGATGACTTCGTGTTCCACTTCGATGGTGCCCGTGCACGCCATGCCTACTTGGTGCCCGGCCATCTTGAGAATATGGCTGACCAAACGGACCGTGGTCGTCTTACCATTGGTTCCGGTGACGCCGACCAGTGGAATGCGGCCTTGCTGGCCTTGCGGGAACAGGGTGTCCATTACGGCGGCCGCCGCCCCTCTGTCTGCAAAAGGCGTGATGTCGGGCGTGGGGTGGAGACTTACCACCTTGGCGCGGGATTCGCGGGGGTCTGTGGCGAGGTCGGGGCCGACGATGTCGATGCCTACGACGTCTAAGCCTACCAGGCGGGCGGCGCGTTCGCTGATGCTGCGGACTGCCGGATGGAGAGTGTCTGTAACGTCGTGCCACGTGGCATGGTCGCCGTCACCGTCCTTGCGGGCGGCACCAATTACCTTGCCCGCCACCACGAGCACCCTGTGGGGCGTACCAGATATTGTGTCCGCAAGAACCACCCAATTATGGAATTGCTTGGCCTTGTCGTAGGCCGCTTCCAATTGGCTCGCATCGTCCACCCGGACCGTCACGCCACCGCGTCCGCGTAGGGGTTTGACCGTGACGGGATAGCGGAGTTCCTCGGCCAATTCCTCGCAGCCTGCAAGCGTCCGGCGAGAATCACCAACGGGCGTTGGGATGCCGGTGTCCTCGAAGAATTCCAAGACGCGCTCGTGGTCGTTGGCAATGTCAAAGCCGAGGCCAGATGCCTCGCTTGTCATCGTCCCCCACAGCGCCTTTTGCTGGCTGCCCCAGCCCAATTGATAATGCTGGTCGCCACGCCGGTTTACAGGGATGCCGCGCCGACGGGCTTCCTCAAGCAGCAGGCCAAGGCCGGGTTCCGGCGCGTGCTTCTGGACCGCTGCTTCGACCCTCGCCAGCGCCGCCTGAACGTCAGGTGTATTTCCAGCAATGGCTTCCCGGATGAGGTCGCGGGCGGCTGGGCCAGCCGCTTCGCCGGCGTGTTCGTGCTGGTAGTCGTGGACGCAGAACCAGTCCCCGTCAGCATCGAGCCACGCATCGAAGTAAGCCGCCTCAAGTCCCACACCACGTTGCAGGGCAACGCAGGTAGCAGCCAGCATCTGCCCAAGGTTGTCACCACGGACCCCCTCCAGCCCCGCTGCCTTGAGCGTCTGGGCTAGGCTGCCCGAGTCCACGTCAACGGCTTCCACGACGACGACCCAAACGGGTCGTTCATGGTACATGTTGGGGCCACGAATGGGGCGGTGGCCGAGAATCTTCACGCGATTACCTCCCGGGTCGGAGCAGCCTCATCCTGCCGCTCGGCGTCGATAGCGGCTTGGATTT
>JBFJXU010000040.1:0-12728 GCA_041622975.1 Thermoplasmatota archaeon | reverse complement strand
GGCCCCAGATGCCCAGGATTGCCAGGACGACAATGATGAACAGGCTGAGGCTCGTGACCAGCCGCAGGGGACGAGTGCGGCCCACCAGGACCTTGGTCTGGTGTTCGTCGAGGCTCTTGCGCCGAGCCACCCGCCTGGCACTCCGCGTCAGACTCATTTCGATGAGTTTGCGAGCAACCATGAACAGGACGAACGTGAGGGCAGTTCCGACCACCCGGGCCATGAACAGGTTCGTCGGGTCGTCAAACCATGCCTCGATTGAGCCCGCAGGCCCAGATAATCCGCTTGCGCCGTTGTCGGTGCCGTCGGTAGTGCCGTTGGCGGTGTGGTTGGCCACGAGACAGCCACGTCCAAGGGGTGTCTTGAACGCGTTGCCTGCAGCCGACGGCCACCTGACGCCCATCCACGGGACAAAGCACTAAACCGCACTCCCAGTATGGGAGGGCCACAAGGAGTAACATGGCCGGAGGACTCGAGGGCGTCACCGCAGCCCAATCCAGTATCTGCTTCATCGATGGCGACAAGGGCATCTTGTCCTACCGTGGCTATGACATCAACGAACTTGCCCCCAATGCAACGTTCGAAGAGACCGTTCATCTCCTGTGGCACGGCGAACTTCCCACTGCCGACGAACTGCAGGCCACGAAGGCCGAGTTGGTGGCGCACCGGGAACTGCCCCCCGCCGCATTGGCCGTACTTCAGGAGATTGCTACGAAGATGGGGCCAATGGATGCCCTGCGCACCACAGTAAGTGCTTGTTCGGCTGGCCGGGATGACGCCGACGATTACGATCTTGAGTCGGACCGGCTGAAGGCAGTGGAACTGACGGCCCAGACAGCCACAATCGTTGCTCACTACCACCGACTCCGCAGGGGACTGCCCATTGTACAGCCAGACCCCGAACTAAGCCATGCAGCCAACTTCCTCTGGATGCTCAACGGCGAGAAACCTACGCCCGCCGCCGAGCGAGCGCTCGATGTTGCACTCATTCTGCATGCCGACCATGACCTGAATGCATCCACGTTCAGTGCCCGCGTCACTGCGGCGACGCTCAGCGACTTCCACTCTGCCATCACGAGCGCCATTGGCACCCTCAAGGGGCCCCTGCATGGCGGCGCCAACATCGGTGTGATGAAGATGCTCCTCTCTATCGACGAGTCAGGGCAAGACACGACCACTTGGGTCAAGGAGGCCCTTGCCCGCAAGGAGCGCATCATGGGCTTTGGCCACCGTGTCTACAAGACGCTCGACCCCCGCGCCGTCCACTTGGAGGCCCTGTCGAAGGACCTCGCTGAACAGGCCGGCGAGACGAAGTGGTACCAGATGAGCCTCGCCATCCAGCAGGCCGTCAAAGACGAGAAAGGCCTCGATGCAAACGTGGACTTCTTCTCCGCAAGCAGTTACTACACCATGGGCATTCCATTGGACCTCTACACGCCCATTTTCGCCATTGCCCGCGTGGCTGGCTGGTCGGCCCACGTCTTGGAGCAACACGAGAACAACCGCCTAATTCGCCCCTTGTCCGACTACACGGGCGACCTAGGTAAGAAGTGGGTCCCCGTCGAGGAACGCGGTGCCAAAGTAGCCGCCTAGGGCGGCCATGGATTTTCTCCGGCACCCTGAAGGAGGGGCAGCGGGGATGGCGGCGCCGTGAAGGCTGCACTGTTCCACGAACACGGACCACTGGAGAATCTAGTCATCGAGGAAGTTGATGACCCGCAGCCGGGGCCGGGTGAGGTGGTCCTTACGGTCCGCGCCTGTGCCCTCAACCACCTGGATCTTTTCGTTCGTGAAGGTTGGCCTGGCTTGCGCCTGCCTTTGCCCCACATCGGCGGCACTGACGTCGCAGGGACGGTAGCCGCGGTGGGCTCAGGCGTTGACAAGGCGCTGGTTGGACAGGATTGCTTGGTCAACGCGGGCCTCAACTTTGTGGACGACCCCGAACGCCCCGGAGAGATGTTGCTACCCAGCGAGCCCAGCATCCTTGGTGAGACCTGCGCCGGCGGCTTGGCCGAAAAAGTCATCGTGCCAGCCAGTCAACTTGTCCCCAAACCTGCGCGCATGGATTGGCCAGAGGCGGCGGCGTTCCCATTGACAGCGCTTACTTCCGTGCGGATGCTGAGGAAGGCGGGAATTTGGCCGGACGCCAAGGGTGCGCGCGTGCTTGTCCCGGGTGGCGCGGGCGGCGTCAGCGTGATGGCGATTCAATTGGCTAAAGCATGTGGCGCATGGGTCTGCGCCACCACGAGCCCGGAGAAGATTGAACAAGTGAAGTCACTGGGCGCCGATTTGGTCCTTGACCGTAAGGCGCCGGATTGGTCCAAGCAGGCGTTTCTAGCCACGGACAAGCAGGGCTACGACGTGGTGCTCGAATCGGTCGGTCAAGCCACGTGGAAACACTCCATTCGAAGCCTGGCCAACGGCGGTAGGTTGGTCACATGTGGGGCAACCACCGGACCGCTCGGGGATACGGACATCCGGTTGGTTTTCTGGAAGCAATTGAGCATCCTCGGGTCGACGATGGGAACTGCCACGGACCTCGCGGACGCATTGGCACTTTGGGACGAGGGCAAGGTCAAGCCGTTCGTCGACTCCGTGTGGTCACTAGACGATGCCAGAGAGGCGCAAGCACACCTGGCCAAGGGCGGCCACTTTGGCAAGGTCATCATCCAACCGTGACGGGTCTTCCAGAGGGGCGTCCCACAATGGCCATATTGATGCACGATGTGGAAATGGTGTGCGCCGGGCCTTGCCCCTCCTTTTCTTCTCCCTACTGTTAGCGAGCGTATTCGCTCAACCGGCGCCAGCCCAGTCCTCTGACTCGACGCCCACGGTGCTGATGCTGCGTGACTGCGCCAACGACTGGCCGGGTGGCCGAGGCCGCGCCAACAACGGCCACGACATGCTGGAAATGACCCTGCATGAAACCACCATTGACGATTTGCCACACCTCATCGTGGGCCTGCACTTCCGCGAAGGCTTCGTGGAGGGCAACCTGAAGGCGCCTGAACTCCGGCAAGTTATCACCATGAAGGGACCGGAAGGCACCAAGATGAGCACGATTACCACCAAGGACGACGTGAATTTCGACACGGACCCCAGCGGCGGCATCGAGGCGGTGGCAATCCATGGCCCGACAAAGACAGGCGACGTGCCACGCAACATCACCATCAGCGCCGTCTACAAGGCCCGTGACTGGGGAGTGTACCAAGGAGAGAATCTTACTGCCACTTCAGTGGTCAGTTGGAACGCTCATTCAAGCCGGGCCGACCGCTTGGCCGGCGGCTACTGGGTACCAGTTACGGGGCCATACCAAGCAGACTGTTCCGACAACACCACTGCTGCACCATCCTATTTTGACCGCGGTCGCTACACCATGCAATTGGGCAAAGAACGCCCGATTCTCCCCAATCAAGCCCCGGTGGCTGATTTTTTCTTCACGCCTTCACAGCCCAAACCTAACCAATCCATTGCATTCACGGATTTGTCCACGGACGATGGCGGCATCATCGGTTGGAATTGGGATTTGGGCGACGGGAACACGTCCACGCTGCGCGACATCGACCACATCTACGGCGCCGTGGGCAACTATTCAGTGACGCTTGCCGTGACGGATGACGAAGGTGAATCGAGCCAAGTCACAAAGGTGGTGAAGGTCACGCAAGAAGGCGGAACCACAAATGAGACGGGCGGCAATAACACGGGCGGTGGCGGCAACAACACGGGCGGCGACGGCGGGAACCAGTCCGACCCTGGACCCGATGCACCTACCAATCAACCCCCGGAGGCCAGTTTTGAGTTCACGCCGCGGGCGCCCGCCGCGGGCCAGGACATGACGCTTCGCGACACAAGTTTCGACCCCGATGGATCCGTTGTGGCATGGGATTGGATCCTTGGCGATGGAAGTACCAGCCGGAACAAGGATGTCACCCACCGCTACAATGCGGCGGGCACCTACGAGGTTCGCCTCCGTGTGACGGATGACGACGGGGCAACAGACAGTCAGACGGTGCAGTTCGTGGTATCGGGGGGCGATGGGCCAGTCAACCAGGCCCCCGTCTCAGTCTTTGACTACGAGCCGACGGCACCTACGACGAAGGATGTCATTCGGTTCCGTGACTTGAGCGTGGATCCCGACGGCCAAGTGACCACGTACTCATGGGACCTCGGCGGCCTTGCCACGGCCACCTCCCGGGACCCCACATTCCGATTCCGCCACGCGGGCATTTACACGGTCAGTCTGACCGTCACCGATGACCGCGGAGCAAGCCATGTGTCCACCACGGACATTGAAGTCACGGCAGCCACCGAACGCGCGCAGAACACGCCGCCGCTGGCCGACTTTTCTTGGTCGCCCCGGTCACCGACCACATCCGACCGGATTCAGTTCCAAGACGCGAGCCAGGATGACCACGGAATCGTGGCTTGGTTTTGGGATTTTGGCGACGGCAGTCAATCGAGCAGCCCGTCTCCCGTCCACCGATACATCCAGCCAGGGTCGTACACGGTCCACATGACGGTGGACGACGCCGAGGGGCTTAGCGACGTGATGGAGCAGACACTCATCGTCGAATCTCCCCGTACAGGTGTACAACAGGAGCAACTCGACAACGGGCGCCCCCAAATCGTGATTCCTGGCCCTGGAGTGGCGATTTTAGGCCTCGGGGCCGCGGGGGCCGCGCTGATGGCCCGCCGACACGGTTATTAGGTCGGTCGAAAACGTTTGCCGCCAGGCCATGAGGATTATATGGATGGGCGTCCAGGGGAACCATAGAGATGGCCAACGAAGCACTCCATGCCACGCTGGAGAAGGGCTACCGTTACGGTTTCACCAGCGACATCGAGACCATTCGCGTCCCACCGGGCCTCAATGAGGACACGATTCGCCTCATCAGTGCGAAGAAGAAGGAGCCCGAATGGCTCCTAGAGTGGCGCCTCAAGGCATACCGTGCCTGGACCAAAATGAAGGAACCCACGTGGGCCCGCGTCGAATACGAGCCCATCGACTACCAGGCCATCACCTACTACGCGGCACCCAAGAGCGCCGAGGCTCCGAAAAGCCTCGACGAAGTGGACCCCGAAATCCTGGAGATGTACGAGAAACTCGGCATCAGCCTCCACGAACAACAACGCCTGCAAGGCATTGCAGTGGACGCCGTCGTGGACTCCGTAAGTGTCGCGACCACGTTCAAGAAGCAACTCTCCGAGATGGGCATCATCTTCTGCTCGTTCAGCGAGGCGGTGCAAGAACACCCAGAACTGATCAAGAAGTACCTGGGCACAGTGGTCCCCACGACGGACAATTTCTTTGCGGCACTCAACAGCGCCGTCTTCACCGACGGCTCATTCTGCTACATTCCCCCCGGCGTCAAATGCCCCATGGAATTGTCCACGTACTTCCGCATCAACACGGCAGGAACTGGGCAGTTCGAACGCACCCTGGTCATCGCCGACAAGGACAGTTATGTCTCTTACCTGGAAGGATGCACGGCACCCCAGCGGGACGAGAACCAACTGCACGCAGCCGTCGTGGAACTCATCGCGCACGAAGACGCTCAAATCAAGTACTCCACGGTTCAGAATTGGTACCCGGGCGACGAGAACGGGGTGGGCGGCATCTACAACTTCGTGACCAAGCGCGGCCTGTGCGAAGGCGACCGTTCCCAGATTTCCTGGACGCAGGTGGAAACCGGTTCCGCCATCACGTGGAAGTACCCAAGTTGCATCCTCAAAGGCGACCACTCGAAAGGAGAATTCTACTCCGTCGCGCTCACCACCAACATGCAACAAGCCGACACTGGTACCAAGATGATTCATATCGGGAAAAACACCCGGAGCACCATCATCAGCAAGGGCATCAGCGCCGGCCGCAGCCAGAACGCCTACCGTGGCCAGGTCAAGATTCTCCCCAGCGCTGAAGGAGCCAGGAATTACTCCCAATGTGACTCCTTGCTCATCGGCGACCAATGCGGCGCCCACACGTTCCCGTACATCGACGTCAAGAACCCGACGGCGAAGATGGAACACGAAGCAAGTACCACCCGCGTTGGCGAAGACCAAATCTTCTATTGCCAGCAACGGGGCCTGAGCGAACAGGAAGCCATCAACCTCATCGTCAATGGCTTCTGCAAAGGCGTGTTCAAGCAACTCCCCATGGAGTTCACCGTGGAAGCGGCCAATCTCCTCAACATGAAACTGGAAGGTAGCATCGGATGACCCTACTCGAGATCAACGACCTCCACGCCGAGGTCGAAGGCAAGCAGATCCTCAAGGGATTGAACCTCACCGTCAACGCGGGCGAAACCCATGCCATCATGGGCCCCAATGGCGCCGGCAAGTCCACGCTCGCGAATGTCATCGCGGGCCGCGCCGGCTACGAAGTGACACAGGGCACCATCAAGGTAGACGGCAAGGACATCCTCGACATGGACCCCGAACAACGGGCCCACCTGGGCATTTTCCTCGCGTTCCAGTACCCGGTTGAAATCCCGGGCGTCAACAACATGTACTTCCTGCGCGAAGCAGTCAATGCCAACCGCAAGGCGCGAGGAGAAGAGCCGTTGGATGCCATGGACTTCTTGGCGATCGCCAAGGAAAAGGCGGCCATGCTGGGCCTCAAGGAAGACCTGCTCCACCGCGCCGTCAATGAAGGATTCAGCGGCGGCGAAAAGAAACGCAACGAAATCTTCCAGATGGCCATCCTCGACCCACGCCTCAAGGTGCTCGACGAAACGGACAGTGGCCTGGACATCGACGCCCTCAAGGCGGTCGCCGAAGGAGTCAACGCGCTACAAACGGACGCATCCGCATCCATCGTCATCACGCACTACCAACGCCTCCTGGACCACATCATACCAGATTACGTTCACATTCTAGCCGACGGACGCATCGTCAAATCCGGTGGCAAGGAACTGGCCAAGGAACTGGAAGAGGAAGGCTACCAGGCACTGCTGGCATGAGAGCCATGATGATTGAACTGCCCGACCCCAAACACGAGGCTTGGCTGCACGCCCGCGTCAAGGACCTTGCCAAGGCAGACTGGTCTGAACCAACTGGCACGGCTCCCGTCCCCGACTTGGACCTAGGCCTGCCACGCATCGTAATACGTGACGGCCAAGTGGAGACCAACGGCACATTGGATGGCTGGGCCGACAACCCTCTAGCCACTACTGGCGAAGCCCTCGTCGTCACGGAGCCTTGCCACATTCTCCACATTGGCTCGGGGCATCATGCAACACGGGTTCGAGTCGATACCCCGGGCCCCGTGGTGGAGTCATTCCACGGCACGGGCGTGCGCCTTGCCACAACCGAGGTCGCTTCCGGCGGCCACTACGTCGCCATCGCTGACCACGCCGGCCATCATGCTCATAGCATCACGACCCACGTGGGCGCCGACGAGCATCTTACGGTTCACGACGTTCGCCTGCGCGGCCCCTGGACACGCGTCACCCTCGAAGCCCGGCTGGCAGGCCGCGGCGGCCACGTGGACCTCAACGGCTTGTTCATGGCCAAGGGCGACGAGCACACGGACGCGTACACGCGCATCGACCACGCTGCACCCGACACCACGAGCGCGGAGAACTACAAGGGCATCTTGGCTGGCCATGGCCACGGCGCTTTCACTGGGAACATCCTCGTGCGAGAAGGCGCAAGCAACGTGAACAGCGACCAGCAGAACCGCAACTTGTTGCTGAGCCGCAACGCCACCGTGGACACCACCCCTCAATTGGAGATTCACAACGACGACGTCCAGTGCGCCCACGGTTCCACCGTTGGGCAGTTGGACGAGGATGCATTGTTCTTCATGCGCAGCCGCGGCATTCCAGACGAGCAAGCGCGGCGCATCCTCACGCAAGCCTTCGCCGACGAAGTCTTCACAGCCCTACCCGAAGCGGTGCGAGTCTGGTGCCATGACCAAGTGGCGGCGTGGTTCCAAGAGGTGTCTTGATGCTCACGCATTACGACGTGCAAGCAGTTCGCAGTGAATTTCCCGCCCTCGACCAGGAAGTACACGGGCATCGTCTCGCGTACCTCGACAACGCCGCTACTACACAACGCCCCGAAACGGTCCTGCAGGCAATGGACCGCCACCAGCGACATGACAACGCCAACGTGCACCGCGGCGTCCACACCCTGAGCCAACGGGCCACGGATGCCTACGAAGCCGCACGGGGCGAAGTGGCAGACTTCCTCGGTGCAGGGCACGACGAACTCGTATGGACACGCGGCACCACGGAGGCCATCAACCTCGTGGCACAATCCCACGTTCGGCCCATGCTGGGTGCAGGCGATGAAGTGCTCATCACCGAGATGGAGCACCACTCCAACATTGTACCGTGGCAACTGGTCACGCAGGCCACCGGCGCGACCCTCCGCGTTGCCCCCATCAAAGACGACGGCAGCCTAGACATGGACGCCTTCGCCAATGCCCTTGGCCCGCAGACCAAATTCGTGAGCGCCGTCCACGTGAGTAACGCCCTTGGCACCATCAACCCAGTGCGCGAAATGACCGAGATGGCGCACGACGCGGGCGCGACCATCCTCATTGACGGCGCTCAAGCCCTCGCTCATGCCCACGTGGACGTGCGGGGCATCGGCTGCGACTTCTACGCCACCAGCGCCCACAAAATGTACGGCCCAACCGGCATCGGGGGCCTCTACGGGCGCAAGGACTTGCTGGACGCCATGCCGCCCTACCAAGGAGGCGGCGACATGATCAAACACGTCACATTCGACCGCACCGTCTACAACGACGTCCCATTCAAATTCGAGGCGGGCACACCCAATATCGTCGGCGCCATCGGCTTCGGTGCCGCCTGCCAATGGCTGGCGCCTCGCATCCAAGACATCGCAGCGCACGAGCACGACCTGCTCGATTACGCCACGCGGGCCTTCCAGGACCTCCCCGTAGAGTTGATCGGTACCGCCCCCGAGAAGGCAGCCGTCTTGAGTTGGACCATGAACGCCCACCCCCACGACGTGGGCAGCCTGCTGGATGCCAAAGGCATCGCCGTCCGGGCGGGCCACCACTGTGCCCAGCCGGTCATGCAGCACTTCGGTATCCCCGCGACGACGCGAGCAAGTTTTGGCGCGTACAATACCCGCGACGAAGTGGACCGATTGGTCGCGGCCGTGGAGGAAATCGGGGGGATGTTCGCATGATGCGCGAACTCTACCAAGAGGTCATCATGGACCACAACAAGCAGCCCCGTAACAAGGGCCGCTTGGAATCGCCGACAACCTCGGCCGAGGGTTTCAACCCCTTATGCGGGGACCAAATCGATTTGCAGGTGCAGGTTGAAGGGGGCGTCATCGTGGACGTTGCCTTCGAGGGCCACGGGTGCGCCATTGACACCGCCAGCGCATCGCTCATGACCCAGGCGATCAAAGGCAAATCCGTCGACGATGTCCAAGCCATGGTTGCTGATTTCCTGCAACTCGCCATGGGTGAAGCCGACCCAGATCTTGGCAAACTCAACGTCCTGGCCGGTGTGCGTGAATTCCCCGCCCGCGTCAAGTGCGCCACACTTCCGTGGCGGACATTGGAGCAAGCGCTCGCCGGCGGCGGCGAGGTGACAACGGAATGAGTCGAGAACCTGTTCGATTACTCCGCGATGTGGAAGTGACCGTCATCCCCGAGGGGTCCAAGGATACCCTGCGGGAGGGCGCCCTCGTCCTCATCACGCAGGCATTGGGCAACAGCATCACCGTCAAGACCGAGCGCGGCATGATGTACCGCGTCGAGGGCGAAGACGCCGACGCTTTGGGCATGGAAGTGGAGGACCAGACCCAGGATGAGGACGCGCCCATCGACGAAGCCAGCGTCAAGGAACGATGCTGGGAGGCACTCAAGCAGGTGCATGACCCGGAGATTCCCATCAACGTAGTGGAGTTGGGTCTCATCTACGAACTCAACCTGACGCCCATGGAATACGAGGGGCGCCCCGGATTCCAAGCGCACGCCGTCATGACACTCACGGCGCCGGGCTGCGGCATGGGCGACGTTTTCCTCGAGGACGTACGGCGCGCCATGATGAGTGTGCACGGCGTCCACGTGGCCACGGCCGAGATTTCCTTCGACCCCGTCTGGAATCCATACACCATGATGAGCGAAGGTGCCCGGCTTCAGTTGGGTATGCTGTAGTCACCCCGAAATGGGCCTTCGGGCCTTCAGACCTCGCGCCGTCGCCCGCCCCTTATACCGATGCTCGACACCAACCTAGTATTCGTGCATCCCCCCACGCCACGTGACGAAGCGCAGCGAATGCGGGCTTTGACCGAATTGGGCCTGCTGGATTCAGACCGGGAAGAACAATGGGATGATCTTGCCCGGATTGCAGCGGCCATTTGTGACACCCCAATCGCCCTCGTCACGGTCATCGACGCAGACCGCCAATGGTTCAAGGCCAACATCGGCTTGGATGTGAACGAAACCCCGCGCGACGCGGCCTTCTGCGCTCACGCCATCATGGACAACACCACCTTGGTGGTCAACGATGCCCACCAGGACCCTCGATTCAAGGACAATCCATTGGTCCTCGACGACCCGCACATCCGATTCTATGCCGGCGCCCCGTTCCACAGCCCGTCCGGCCATCGATTGGGTACTGTATGCGCCATTGACCGGAAGCCCAAGACCCTGCGACCGGACCAACGCAAGGCCTTGGAGATTCTCGCCCGGCACGCAGACGACCTTGTCCGCGCCCGCCACTTGGCGGTCATAATGCAACGAGAAATGACGAGCCGCCCCGACACCAAGGACGTGCTAAATCGCGCCAGCCACGAACTCAACACACCACTAACACCAATCATCATGCAATTAGCAATCCTGCGTCGAGAATTACCGCACGAGTCTGCTAGGCGGTTGGATGTGATTCAGAAGCACATTGACCGCCTGCAGCAAGTCATTGCGGGCACGCTGGACAGCATTCCGCAGGGTGAACCTACGGTCAAACGAGTGCAGACGCGACCACCACGACCCACGCAGGAAGAAACGCGCGAGGAGCAGGGCCGTCCTTCGACCTAGCAGCCCCGGCGCCGAGGCTTCCATGCAGAGTCAAATGGATGCTGGGAGGTAAGGCGCATCGTGGCGTTGCTTCGCATTGCGGTATCCGCCTGCTTGCTCGGGGAGCCAGTACGTTGGAACAAAGGTCATCTTCGGACCCCGGGCATCATGGACACCCTCGACGACTACGTTGAATGGGTCACCGTCTGCCCGGAAGTGGCGATTGGCCTCGGCGTGCCGCGACCGAGGGTTCGCCTCGTGGAGGGCCCACGCCTTGTGCAGCCAGACACGGGGCGTGACGTAACGGCGGCCATGGCAGAATTCACCGAGGAGTGGGGCAGGGAAACCCGTCCCCCTCATGGTGTCATTCTTGCCAAAGGCAGCCCCACGTGCGGCCTGGATACCCCTGTGTGGCGCGACGGCGAAGAACGCCAAGCAGGCCGGTCGCCGGGCCTGTTCACGGGACGGCTACAAACGGCCTGGCCGGAGGTTCCCTTCATCGATAGTGGGCGCCTGCACGACCCGGGCCTCAGGGAAGCATTCCTGGACCATGCCATGATGGTACGACGATTCGAGGACCACGTCGGCGACCTCACTCAATTCCAGGCCCGCGTCAAATGCACCGTGATGAGTCATGAGCCGGCCGCCGTGGCGGAACTCGGGCGGCTGGCGCAAGGAGAACCCGTCGAGTACCGGGCTCGCCTGATGCGAGCCATGAGTACACCCGCCACTCGAGGGAAGCACGTCAATGTGCTGCAGCATCTCCAGGGCTTTGTTCGGGGCGGCGACCGCCATGTCCGCGCCGCCATCGACGATGCCATCGACCAATACGCTGGCGGTCACGTGCCGTTGGTGGTGCCGTTGACGGTTCTGCGAGTCGGCCTTAGGCAACAGGATGCCACTTGGGCGCTACAGCAAACCTACCTGGATCCGTATCCTGATGAGTGGCGGCTCCGCAACCTCATTTAAGGCGCCAACCTTCATGTTCGACGGCCACTTTAGCGGGCTGTGCAAGCCAAGTTGGCCCTCGCCATCGTCATTCTCGCTAGTGTGCCCGTCTCGGCGGGAGACGACGTGACCCCCACGTCCGCCTGCCTTGTAGCACCGGATGCGGAGCGGCAAATGGATGGATCATGCCCCTTCATTCAACCAGGAACTAGGATTGTCAACGAACGCGGTGGATCGTGCACATTAGCCTGGATTCTCGATGGCAGCGACGGCCACACATACGCAGCCACCGCCGGCCACTGCGGGGCAAAGGACACGAGGGAGTTCCACCCTGCTACTGGCCAATGGATCGGCAAATTCGTGTACGCCGTGGACGCGCCGATCGGCGAGGATTTCGGCTTGATTCGCGTTGAGCCCTCGGCGCAGGCCGATGTCCGACCCGAAATGTGCAACTGGGGCGCGCCGACTGGGACGTATGAATCCGGCGATGGCCCTGCACAAGCAGTTCACTTCGGGTTCGGCATCGGCACCGGAACTCACCCGTGGACGCGGGCTCGCACCGGCTTCATGGACTACGAAAACGGGCACACGTTCGGCCTCATTGGAGCAGCTGCCCCCGGTGACTCGGGAAGCCCTGTCATGGCGGCGGACGGCCGCGCGATTGGTGTGCTCACGGATGGAACCAGCATCCGGCCGCCAGACCAAGGACCAGAACTGATTCCCGCAGACCCAGCCCTTTGGGGCCAACCCGTTCTGGGAACCCTGCTTGAGCATG
>JBFJXU010000039.1:0-12734 GCA_041622975.1 Thermoplasmatota archaeon | reverse complement strand
CATGTCGTCCAGGGTGGCGAGGCGGACCTCGGGGAGGTGAATCATGCAAGTAGGCCTTTGGCGTGGGCGTATTCGGCGTTGAGCACGGATTGTCCTGCGGCGCCCCGGACGGTGTTGTGTCCTAGGACGATGAAGCGGACTTGGCGCGTGCCATCCACGCGGACCCTACCTACGGTGACTGCCATGCCGGCGCCGTTGTCACGGTCGCGGCGCGGTTGCGGCCGCGCTTCGTGTTCCGTGACGATGATTGGTACTTCGGGGGCAAAGGGCAGGTCGGCAATGACGGAGGGACCCCGGAAGTCACGTAGCGCCGCAACGATGCCGTCGTAGTCGGCGTCATTTCGAAGCGTCGCGTGCACGGATTCGAGGTGGCCTTCGCGAACAGGGACCCGGGTGCAGGTGGGCCACACGGTAAAGTCGGCGGCGTCAATGCCGTTGGGGCCCGCCGTGCCCAGCGTCTTCTGGGGTTCCTCCACCAGTTTGTCTTCTTCGCCGCCGATGTAGGGAACCACGTTGTCAACCACGTCGAGGGCACTGACGCCGGGATATCCTGCACCGGAGAGACCCTGCAGGGTTGTGACGTGTACGGTGTCGAGACCGTAACGGCGATGGAGTGGAGCCAACGCGAGAGTGAGAATGATGCCCGAGCAATTGCCATTGGCCACGATATAGCCACCATTCTGGAAGGTCGCTTGTTCACGGACCATGTCTAGGTGATCGGGGTTGACTTCAGGGATGAGAAGCGGCACCCCTGGCGTCATGCGGTGAGGGGACGCGTTGGTGAATACTGCCTTGCCAGCCTTCGCGTAGCGCGGCTCAAGGTCCCGGGCCTGGGCTCCGGGTAAGGCACTGAACACCACGCGAACCTCCTCGTCACGGAGCGCGGCTTCAAGGCCAACCACTTGCTGGTCGCCAATGGTGTCGGGCATGGGGGCGTCGATGATCCAATTGGTTGCGTCGCGGTAACGCTTGCCCGCACTGCGTTCACTGGCAGCCAGACAGGTCACTTCGAACGTGGGGTGGTGAGCCAGGAATTGAATGAAGCGTTGGCCAACGGCTCCGGTGGCACCTGCGATGGCGACGGGAATCTTGTCGGTCATGTGGTAGCCTCAGCCTTGGTCTCGGTAGTCTTGGCGTTTCCGTTGAGGAACCGGTCGTGAATGGCGCGCAGCGCGGCGCCAACGTGCTGGCTATGGACAATGAAATCGATGGCTAAGTCACTGGCACCCAGACTGATCATCTCGATGTTGACGTCGGCCTGGGCGACGGCGCCTAGAATGTTGGCGGCGCTGCCAGGTTGTTGGCCGAGACCCTTGCCCACGACGCAGACGAGGGCGCGACCCGGCAGGGTTTCGATGTCTTGGATGACGCCGCCCAGTAATGGGTTGAGGGCGTCACGCGCCCTCTCCAAGTCTTCGTCCAAAAGGAGAATGGCAAACGTGGCTTGACTGGTGGCCATGTTGAGGACATTGACCTCCGCCTCCGATAGGGCGTCAAAGACGCGCTTTGCCACGCCGGGCGTGTGCGCCATGCCGGGCCCGTGGATGCGAATGATGCCGAGGCGGTCGCGGCATGCAGCGCTTCGCACGAGGGCGGGTGCCGCCGTGGCTTTCGAGTCGATGATGGTTCCGGGTGCATCCGGCGTAGCGAAGCAGCGAATGTGAATGGGAATCCCGACCCCTTGCACCGGCTCCACGCAGCGGGCGTGCAGGACTTTTGCGCCCACGTTGGCGAGTTCAGCCGCCTCCTCGTAGTCCATGCGGTCCACGAGGCGGGCGTGGGGAACGCTACGAGGGTCGGCGGTCAGGAAGCCGGCCACGTCCTTCCACAGTTCAACCGCGTCAGCGTCGAGGGCGTAACCGAGCAGAGCCGCCACGTAGTCGCTACCGCCCCGCCCGAATAGGGTAGCGTCGCCGTTGGCGTCCACGCCGTAGAATCCGGTCACGACGGGAACGTCTCCAGCGGCGGTCATGGGCAGGAGGTTGGCTTGCACGCCGTCGCGTAGGTTGGGCAGGTCAGGGCGCGCATTACCAAACGGGCCAAGGCTGGCGACCCCGGCGTGCTCGGCATCCAAGGCGCGGGCTTGACACCCCGCTTGTTGGAGTGCCGCCGCCACTAGGGGGGCGGCCAGTCGTTCGCCAAAGGTGAGAACCAAGTCGTGCAGGCGAGGCGTGACCTCTTGGGTGTACGCAATGCCGTATAGCAGGCGTTCGAGGCGTTCGAGGGTCGTGTCGAGAGCGTACTGGGCGGCGGCGTTGCCGTCCGGTGCAATGGCTGCCAAGGCAGCGCGGTGTCGCTGCCGTAGTTCGTCCACGAGCAGGAGTACGCCGGGTTCATCCAACATGCCGCGGGCCATAGCCGCTTGCAGTCGGTCTGTGACACCCCGCATGGCACTGGTTACCACTACCCGCGGGCCATTGGTCTTGGCCACGATTTCGGCGACGCGTTGCATGCCGGCCGCGTCAGCGACGGCTGCGCCACCGAACTTCATGACCTTCATGTCAGACGAGGACCTCGCGGTGCTTGTTGCGACTGTTGATGGCATCCCGACCCCGTCGCATGAGGCCCTTGAACGCGGTCGCGTCGCCGCGGCCTACGGCATCCACGAGTTCAGCGAGGGTAGATTGCAGGTGGGTCACGGCGCTGAGGCTGTGGGGGTTGTGGCTTTGGATTTCGTAGTAGACATCCGGGGATTCGCTCAACACGTCTTGGGCTACGTCCTCCAGGCGCCCGAACGTCGTTGAATGGACCGGTAGCGTGGCGGGGTCGAGGCTGGCTGCAAAAGCGATGCTTGCTGCGTGGGCGAGCGCGAGGACTTGGGCCATGACCTGGTCGTGCTCCTCCAGGCCCACATCGACGATGTTGGCAGTGGTGGGTTCGAAGAGTTCGATTGCCTCGTCCTCGAAACCCGTGCGGCAGACGACCACGTCCGCGCCACGCAGGCTGGTCAGGTTGGGGCCGAACATGGGGTGGCAACTTGCCACGCGGGCGCCCGCATCAAGGAGGTCCCGGATGGGTTCGATGAGGGGGCTCTTGATGCTGCTGATGTCGAGAATTACGCCCTTAGGCGGGTTGTCGGCCCAGGCCCGGTACTGCTTGGCAATTGCCGATGGAGGCGTAGCAAGCAGCACTAAGTCGGCGGTGTGGACATGAGGCCGAACGAGGCGATTGTGCGCCTCGCCGTAGGCCGGGTCCAGGAGGTGGACCTTGTAGCCGTGGCTGCGCAAGAAGCGATTGAACCAGCGACCCATGCGCCCGGCGCCACCCAAGATGACGGCGGTCTTGCCTGCGCCCGTGCCGGTGTCGGTCACGCGGGCCGTTTCTTGAACGGTGACGGCCGCTTGCACGAGTCGACTGATGATTTCCTCGGCGGCTGCCTGGTCGAGGCCGTGCTCTTGACCCAAGCGACGGGCACGTTCGAGGACGCGGGATTCTTGCAGGAGGTCTACGGGGGGTGCGCCTTGTTCGAATTTGAGGACGCCAAGGCGCTTGGCGAGTGCGACCCGCTTGGCGGCCGCCTCGATGATGTGTTCGTCGAGTTCGCGAATCTGTTCTCGGAGTTCTTCGAGGCTCATAGGAGTCCTTCCTGGCGGGCGAGTAGGAGGGCGTCCGCGAGGCCAATGGCCGTGGCGGCGCGGACAACTGGGACCGCTCTGATGGCGATGCAGGGGTCGTGGCGTCCTTTGAGGGTAATGGTCGTGGCCTTGGGCCCGTCAAGGTCCACCGTATCCTGTGGTTGGAAGATGCTGCTGGCGGGTTTGATGGCAACGCGCGCTCGTAGCGGTGCTCCGTCCGTGATGCCGCCGAGGATGCCGCCCGCGTGGTTGGTGGCAGTCCGGATGTTACCGTGGTCATCCAGTTGATAGGCATCGTTGTGCTGGCTTCCAGCCATACTCACAGCGTCGAAGCCACTGCCAAAGTCAACGCCTTTGACGGCGGGAATCGAGAAATAGAGGTGTCCCAGCGTACTTTCAATCGAGTCGAAGAACGGGTCACCTAGGCCTACAGGAACCCCATCCGCGTGGGCGGCAACGATGCCGCCGACTGAGTCCTTGGCGCGGCGCGCGGATTCTACGCGCTCCACGAACGTCGATTCCAGTTCAGCGTGCGCGGTAAAGACCTGGCTTTCCTGAACAGCCGCGTTAATCGCAGCGGCACTGAGGCGCCGGCCGGGGCCTTCGTGTTCACCGACCTGGTGGAGGTGTGCAGCCACGGTGATGTCATGGTCGTCAAGAATCATCATGGCGACGGCTCCAGCCGCCACAAGGGGCGCCGTGAGGCGGCCCGAGAAGTGGCCGCCGCCGCGGAAGTCGTTGTTGCCCGCGTACTTCACGTGCGCCGGGTAGTCGCTGTGGCCAGGTCGCATCACATGATCCAGGTCTCCGTAGTCACGGGAGCGCTGGTCTTGGTTGTCAATCCATACAGTAAGAGGCGCGCCGGTGGTGTGGCCGTCGTAGACCCCGGTGAGAATCTTGGCTTGGTCCGCTTCGTTGCGCTGCGTGGTCAGGGTGCTCTGGCCGGGGCGGCGGCGGTCGAGGTGACGTTGCAGTCGCTCGCCGTCGAACGGGATGCCCGCTGGTACGCCGTCCATGGTGATTCCAACACCGAGGCCATGGGATTCCCCGAAAATGCTCAGCCGAAAGCGCCGGCCCCATTGGTTCATGTCGCCTCCCGTATCCTTGCGAGGTCTTGATGGAAGTTCGGATATGACACGTTGACGCTGTCGCCGCCGTCCACGTCCACTTGGCCGTCGGCCGCGAGGCCAGCCACGGCGAAAGCCATGTGGATTCGGTGGTCGTGGTATGCATGCACTTTGCCCCCGTGCGGTCGGCCACCATGTACAATCATGCCCTCAGGGCGCTCTTCCACTTGGACCCCGAGCCCCGCAAGCCCTTGCGCCATGGCGCGGATGCGATCGCATTCTTTGTGGCGCAGTTGGCCGCCGCCCGTGAAGGTGGTCGTGCCCTTGGCGAAGGCAGCGACAATGGAGAGGGCGGGGAAGGCGTCGGGGGTGGCCGCCACGTCGATGGTTCCGGGCGCTTCCAGGGGCCCACCGGTCAGGGTGGTTCCATGGACCTTACAGCCGAAGGCATCTAGGTGTTCCAGGATTGCTTTGTCGCCCTGACGACTGTGTAAGTTAAGGCCGTCAACGGTGACCGTGGTGCCGGTGATTGCGGCGGCGGTGAGCGGGAATGCTGCTGTGCTCCAGTCACCTTCGACCTCGTAGGATGTAGCATCGGGCTGTTGGCCTCCGGCAATGTGGAATGTGTCCCCCTCCGAGGAGATTGTGAGGCCAAAATGGCGTGCCACGTCGAGTGTGAGGTCAATGTAGGGCCTGCTTGCGACGGGGGGCTCCATTCGTAGTTGCGAATCGCCATTGAGCATGGGCAGACTGAGTAGCAACGCCGAGGCGTATTGGCTGCTGCTTGATGCGGGCAGTTCTACGGTGCCCGCCTGAATCGGACCCTGCACGGTGATGGGGGGCCGCCCGTCCTGGCTGGTGATGCGCGCCCCCAGCCGGCTCAGTGCGGCAAGCAGTGGGGCGCTGGTGCGGCTGCGGAGGCTTGCATCCCCATCTAGGACACTTGGTGCGGGGAGTCTCGCGGCCGTGGCGGTGAGGAGCCGCAGGCCAGTTCCGGCGTTGCGTAGGTCGAGTGCCTTTGAAGGAGGGTGCAGGGCGGCGGGCTGAAACCGAGTATGAGGCTGCAATTCCCGCACGTCCGCCCCAAGGGCGGTCAGGGCCCCAAGAGTGGCGGCCGTATCCGCTGCAATGAGGGGGTGGACAACCGTGCAGGCCGTCGCGCTTTGTGCAGCGAGCACGTAGGCTCGATGAGTTAGGCTCTTGGAGCCTGGAACACGAACGTTCAGCGTGCTCATGGGATGGCCTCGCCGCGGCTCGGCACCGCCTGGCGCCAGGCCCAGGAGCCGCCCTTCACGGACTCCAGGTCGCTCGGGGCATCAAACAGGGCGGCAACGGCGGGGCCTGTTCCGGATAGACCCGCGCCAAGTGCCCCAGCATTGAGGGCGACCTGCGTTGGTTCGTCCGTTACGGGCAAACCGGCGTCGGCATACAATCTGTGGAATGCTGCTCCATTTGTGGTCATGGCCCCAGGGAGGTCGCCTGCCTGGGCTTGCAGGATTGCCTTGCGGGCGCCGCTGACGGCGGGCCTCGCATCCAAGTCTTGGATGAGACCTTTGGGGATGTCGGCGTCGGGAATCCAAATTGCGACGTGCCAAGGTTGGGTCGCAAAGGGTTGTAGGATGCGGCCGGCGTGGTTGTCGGTCAGGTGAGCGCCGCCGAGGATGGTTGCGATTTGGTCGTCGAAGGCACCCGTAAGGGTGACTCCGGCGTCGCGGCAGCAAGCAACCGCCTGATTGGCGACCGTGAGGGCGTCTGCCTCCTGGTCCGGTCGATCGTCTCCCAGCGCTGCTAGTACCATGGCCGCAGCGGCGCTGCTGGAGGTCTTGAGGCCCCGTGCGGGTGGGGGGCCAGATGTGGTGACGTTGGCTCCGCGGTTGGCGCCCAGCCGCATGTGGACCGCCTTGGCCAAGCGGTCATCCGTGGGGCCGTTGAATTGGAGGCCCGGCTGGTCTTGCCATTGCCACTCGCAGGTGACTCCACCCGTCGTTCCCAGGCTGCAGCCGATGCCCGTGGCGGTGGCGTTGATGATGGTGACGGCACCAAATGCGGTCGCCTTCAAACGGTGGCCTCCGCGCCGGGGCCGAGGGCGGCCGCCATGACGGTTGGGTCCGGTTCCTCCCCGGTCCAGAACCGGTACGCATCTCGTGCCTGTTCGACCAGGAATGCCCGGCCGTCGATGATGGGGCAGTTTGCGGCAAGGCTGGTGGGCGCACCTTGGTCCTTGTACACAAGGTCAATCACGAGGCTTGCTCCGTTGGCCGTCGTACCTTTCACTGCCTCGGGGGCCGACGTTGCTTGAATCCAGATGTCGGCCTTGACATGACGTCGGTCCCTCCACGGCGTAAACGCGCCTCCTGCGATGCGTGCGGCGTGGCGGCCCCGGCCTTCGTCGCGGTTGATGATGGTAGTTTTGCGTCCGCGGCAAGCCCAGGCGGCGGCCCGACCTGCTCCTCCGGCACCTAGGATAGCAACCGTGCCGGGTGTGTTTTGGATGAGGCGCTCAATAGCAGTTGCATCGGTGTTTGTGGCTTCGATGCGCCCCGGCCGGATGCGAATGCAGTTGGCCGCTTCCGTGGCTTTGACCGTGGCGTCACCCTTGCACAGTCGAGCAGCCTCACCCTTCCAAGGCGTGGTGATGCTTGCACCCATGAGCCCCATGCGGGGTGCGGCCACCAGCGTGGCCAGGAGGTTACCGGGAAGATTTGGGACTCGCAGGGCACCAAATCTCTCGTTGCGCCCTGCGTGACGAAGGAGGGCATTGTGGATGCGGGGGCTGAGGCTGTGGGCAACGGGGTCGCCAAGCACGGCGAACCAGGGCCGCGGAGCGCCGAGTTCGTCGGTGGTGAGCCCCCAATGCGTCATGGCGTCATGTAATTCCGTTATGCTCGGCTGGCCCGGCGCGGCAGGGGTTTCGTCATCGTGGTGTGTGTATGTTGCCCGGTTGCCGACCAGCGCCAATAGAAGCCGCTCCCAGACGGTGGTTCCCATGGGTGTGATGACGGGTGAGCCTGTACGATGTGCATGAACGTGGGCTAATTCGAGGGCGCGGAGGTAGTCCGTGTGCCGCTCGATTGGCCAAGCCAATTTGTGGTGAGTGGCGCGGGCGTCCTGCATCGCGGTCAGGGCCGTGAGACCCTGCTCCACGGGCGGTGCATTTGGCAAATGGCTGCTGAGCGTCACCTGCGTGTCCATGGCACTGACCAACACAGGCAGACCTTGCAGGTCTGCTTCGAGGTCCACGTGGAAGCCGGCTCGACCAGCCGCGGCAAGGAGGTTAACGCGAACCGTTTCGTCGCCATCGAAGGCGCCACCTTGTCGCCTGGGGCGCAGGGTGGCAATAACGGGCAGGTCGGTGGATTCCCGGAGCGCGCTCAACGTGTCGCTGGCGGCTTCAGCATCAGGGACAGTCGGCCACAAGGCATCAAGGCGCACTTCGGCTGCATCCGCGCTGAGTGTCTTCAGGCGGGCCACGACGGTTGCCACGTCGTTGGCCTGAATGGTAGCAATGGTGGTATGCGTCATACTTCCCGGAGGCTTGCTTCCACAGCCATGCCAAAGTGGCGTGCAGCGGTCTCCATGTGGACGAGGATTGTCTCGTTGCCCTTGAGTTCCGTGACACTAACCGGTCCTTTGGGGGTGACGACGCGGATGGTTTCTGCAGTCTGGAGCACAGCGCTGCCGGTGCGTCCCTTCTTGGTCTGCCACTGAATGAGTGTGTGGGGGCGTCGTTCAATCTTGGCGCGACCCACAGTCATGGCTCGGTGCACGCCATCGGGGTGGATGGCGAGGACCTTGGCCCCGGCTTCCAGTTCGCTCAGGTAATTGGTGCGGCCTTCAGGGGCGTAGAGATACATGTGTACTGCACCCGCATTGACCCGGAACGGGCGTGCGTTCACGAATTCGGATTCGATGGTTTCGGCATGGACCAGGACGAAGCTGCGAGCGGTGGATCCAACAAGTAGGCCTTCGCCGGGTCGAAAGACGCTGGTGCAGTCCACACAGACGCGGTCGCCGGGGCCGGCATCGGCAACGAGCGTGATCTTGGCCTCTTCAAGGAAACCTTCCTCAACCTGTTCTTCAACGTCGCCGAGGTCGGTAGGGCGAGGGTCGTCGGCGAGGTCCTGCAGTTCGTCGATGTCGCGCAGGCTCAGTTTGTCGTCGTCCTCGGCGGCAGGTGCACCGGATGGCTCGTCAGGCTTCGGGGTGGTAACCGCCGCAGGGGCGGCCTGCTCGTGGGGTGTGGCACCATTGGCCCCACCCACGTATTCGGCAACGGTGGGCGGCGTGTCATCCTTGCGCGGGCCCCGTTCGACAAGGAGTTCGTGCGTCTTGCCGATGGCACTGGGCCCTTCGGGGGCAAGGACAACACCGTGCACGCCAATTTCCAGAGTATCACGGAATCGGACTGCTTCTTCGGGGTCTTTTGCCAGTGCAAACAGCGTACCCTGTTGGCTACGGCGCTCGGCGATGAGGTTCTCGAGCGGGATGATGGACCATTTTTCCGCCTCGATGATGACGATTCCCTCGACGTCGGCGGCGCGCTTCTGGTCCTTGCCACCGCGCATTTTGATGTAGCGACCAATCGGGTCGCCGTCCCGCTTGAGCGTGTTGCGGCCGTCACACAGTACGATGTCGTAGCCCTCTTTCTCTAGGTGCGGGTCCTCGCGGCCAAGGAGAACGGCATCGGCATCGGCAGCCTTGATGGCCTTCCAGTAGGGCAGGCGCTTGTTGACTGGGACCTCGCGAAGGTCGACCCAGAGGGGGATGCGTTTCATGACCACAGGGCGCGCAGTTCGGCGGCGGCTTTAGACGGCTCGCTGTGTTGGAACACGTTTCGGCCGATGCTGACCCCGGCAGCACCCGCGTCACGGCCGGCGCGGATGCGGTCAACGAAGGCGTCGAAGTCGGGTGCTTTGGGGCCGCCACTAATAATGACAGGCACGGGGCATCCTTCCGTTGCCCGGTACAGGTCGGACGGATCCTTCGGGAGGGGCACTTTGACGACGTCGGCGCCCAGTTCACCGCCGAGGCGGGCCGCGTGCGCGATTAGGTCCGCATCAAAGGGGTCCGTCACCCGAGGTCCTCGGGGGTACATCATGGCGACCAGTGGCATGCCATGGTCCTGACAAGCCGTGGCTACCGCGCCGAGATCCGCCACCATGCGACTTTCCGTATGGGCACCCACATTGACGTGGACGCTCACGCCGTCGCAGCCGACGCGCGCGGCTTCGGCTACGGTACCCACGAGGCGCTTGTCATTGGGGTCGGCGTTGGCGTCGGTGCTGGCGGACAAGTGCATGAGGATGCCCAGGCGGTCAGCGAACTCGGAAGCGATGGGCACCAGACCCTTGTGGACAGTGATGCAGGTGGCGGCGTGGGCAATGCCGGCGAGCGTGGACTGAGGGTCCCGAATACCGGGGGCGGGTCCCATGCTGACACCGTGGTCCATGGGGACCATGATGATGCCGTTCTTCTGGAGGCGGGCCATCCTGATGGGGTTGTTCGCCATGTTCGGCCCGCCACCTGCTGGACGATTATAGGCTTTGGTCCACGAAGATGTCCATTAACGTACAGATGTGGTAAGTCTTGTATGCTTGTCCTCCGTAGCCTGCCTCATGTGGCACGTCTTGATGGAGCACTTCCGGCGCTACCCAGCCCAGGAGCGAGTCGTGCGGCTGCTCATCACGCACGGACTGCACATCCAAGACGGCCGCATCCACGCCGGTCCCATCGAACTTGCCGACACAGCGGTGGCACGTGCCGCCGATGTGGACCGGAGGATTGTGCAAGCCACCATCCACACAATCCTAGATGACGACCGGCTTGCATCCTCATTCCAACGGCTGCGACCCACCCTTCACTTGAAGGAAGCAGCACCCGCGTTGGGCCTCGGCGTCATTGAGGTAACGCCAACGGATGCAAGCCGACCCGGCATCCTCGCCGGTGTTGCCCGCATCATCGCCGAAGCAGGCCACAGCATCCGCCAAGCCGTTGTCGACGACCCCGAGTTCACGGATGAGCCCCGCTTGTTCGTGGTGACCGAAGAGCCCGTCGACGCCGCCCTAATCCCTCACGTGCAGGCCCTTGACGGCGTTCGAGCGGTCACCGTATATTGACCACCCCTCCAAGGGAAGTCAGCAATGGTTATCTGGTAGGAAACACACGGAGGCCTTGTGCGGCGTCTCGTGGTGGGACTCATCCTCGCCCTCTTCTTGGCCATTCCAGGCCAAGCCGACGTCCTGCCCCTCGACGCGAACGTGCCACCGGTGGACATCGGGGCAGGGCCACTAGGACTGCTTCCCGCCCCCCTGACGACGACGGGGCCACTCCTTGCTGAACTCCCGCCTGCGGTCGCGGAACCCATCGCACGCATTCAAGCCGGGCACGCCATTGCCCTGCACCGCCCCGAAATTGCACAGGCCACCATTTTCCAGGCCGCCCAAGACTTGCAGGCCGCTTTGTCCGTCACGGGCCCCATTGACTTCACCCTGGATGCCCCCCCAGCCATGATTATTGACCTGAGGCACCAGGACAATACGTACACCCAAGGAGTTCACATCCTTATTGATGCAGGCGGCCACGATACGTACAGGAACAATGCCGGCGGCAGCAACCTAGCCAGCCACGCGGCCGACCCAAACCGAGCCTGCATTCAGATTGAAGCCAATGCAGCCTTACTCATCGACCTCGGCGGCGACGACAAATATCTCGATGGTCGCTGCGGCTTTGCTGGCGGCGGTTACCGAGGCTTCGGATTCCTCTATGACGGAGCCGGCAACGATCGCTACGACGCCGGATCCTCAACCGTCTGCTACCGCCCCAACACGCCGCTTGGCGCATTCGGTCAAGGCGCCGGGTCATGCGGCGTTAACGGCGCAGGATACCATGGTATTGGTTTCCTGTATGACGCAGAAGGCACGGACACCTACAAGGCGGGCGACCTAGGCTGCAATGGCGGTGGATACGTGCTCGGGTCCGGCCTCCTCTGGGACGCCGGCAATGGCGACGACACGTACCACGGCGGCGATGGCGGATGCAACGGCGGAGGCCACGTCACGGGGACCGGACGACTCATCGACGAAAGCGGCAACGACGAGTACCGTGCGGGCCGTGCCGGCACTAACGGTGGCGCCGACGGCAGTGCGTCGGGGCTCCTCGTAGATGGCGCCGGCCATGATACGTACCGCGCCAAGGACACTGGCACCAATGGTGGCGCATTCCGCGGCATCTGCACCGTTTGCTTCCCACGAGCGCCAGGCACCGGCCAACTCTGGGATGGCGGCGGCAGCGATACCTACACGGCAACCCACTCTGGCGTCAACGGCCAAGGCGTAGAGGCGGTCGGGTTACTCGTGGACAGGGGCGGCGATGCAACGATTCAAGACCAGCATGGCGGCGGCGATGTGCCACAACGGCCCGGCTACGTCAAAATCCGTGGCACGGCCGGCGTGATTTGGGAACCCGCAGTCTAAGGCCGCCCCGGGCCGGAAACCTAGAGGGGTGTTTCTTGCAACCACTTCACATCCGAGACGTACAGGTCGCGGATGTCCTTGAGCCCCAAGCGCATCATGGCAAGGCGCTCCAAGCCAAGCCCCCATGCCAAGACAGGGTCTGGCACACCCAGAGGATGCGTCACTTCGGGGCGGAAGACGCCACAGCCACCAAGTTCCATCCATTTACCGTTGTACATCACATCGATTTCCATGGACGGTTCAGTGTACGGGAAGTAGGCGGGCCGGAACCGGACTTCGGGGAAGCCCATCCGCGTGAAGAATTCTCGACATAGCCCCACTAGCATGTTGAAGTTGGCCCCAGGCTCCGTTACGATTCCCTCAATCTGGTAGAATTCGGGCAGGTGGGTGGCATCCATGGTTTCCTTGCGGAACACTTTGCCAATGCCAAACACCTTGCAGGGCGCCTCGGGGTTTTCCGCCAGGTAGCGAACCGTGGTGTTCGTCGTGTGGGTGCGCAGCAATGCCCGGCCACTGACTTCTTCATCAAATCCAGGACCCCATCCCGTGCTCCCCGTTTCGCCACCTGATTCGTGAATGGATTTGCCACGCGCCAGGTCGTCGTCGTCCACGTCGAGGGT
>JBFJXU010000038.1:0-12747 GCA_041622975.1 Thermoplasmatota archaeon | reverse complement strand
GCACGTGTCCACCGCATTCTCCACCATGGTTGTGGATTCGGTTGGTGAGGACCACACAGCCTTCGGGCATGGCCACATCATACACGATGTAGGCAATGCCTTCGAGGAACGCCACTCCAGGGCCCGCAGCAACGGCTTGGAGGTTCCAGTCGCCGGCGGGTTGATCGTGGCTGAAGGACTCAATCTTGATGGGTCCCTCCGTGGCCATCTTAGTACTCTTGAATTCGGTGCCATCGGGGGCCGTAGCGGTCACTTCATAGTACCCTGGATCGGCCGGGGCGGCACCGCCGGTGATGAGGTCGCCGAGGATGGTACTGAAACTGACGCGATCGTACTCGTCAGGAATGGTGATGGTCTCCGTCGGCCCGGCAGCGCTCGGAGGGATGATGGGTTGACTGAGGTCCACGGCACCAGCGAGTCGGCCGTTGAAGAAAATGAGGTCGTGTTTGTAGGGCACCGTCACCATGCCGGTGTGGTCGTAGCCATGGTCAAGGACCTCGTATTCGCCGTAGCCACCGATGGTCATCTTCTCAATGGCCCCCATGGCCGCATCGTAGGTGATGTTGATGCTGCGAGCGCCACTGAAGTCGATGTACGCCTTGCCACCCTCAACGCGGTCGACGACGGCCGTGACTTGGGCGTTGGTTGATTCGAAGAAAGTCTCCCAGGAATTGCCTGCTTCGAGAGGGAATTGGAGAGGCTCGAAGAGAACGTCGTGTGCCTCGAAACCATGGGTGTCCTTGTTGACAAGGCCGAAGCCGGGTACGTGGAGAACCATGACTTCGTTGTTGAAGGCGTCCTGGGGCATGCCGACTAGGTAGTCGTCTTGTTCTACGCCGCTCACGACGCGAACCACTTCGGTGACCTTGCCATCGAAGAAGGACGTGAGCCGAATCTTCCACCACTCACCTAGGACCCATTCAGGTGCCTCGGCAAGGGACCGGGTAGCGGTCTCGTCCAGGGTTCGGGGGAGGCCGCTGTGGGGCCCAAATGTGGGATTGTTTTCAGGCTCGGCGCCATCGTCGACGGGGTCCACAACCACTTCGGGGGCTTCGTCGGCGCTTTGGTCGGCGCATCCGGCCAAGGCAACCGTGACGAGAGCAACAGCAAGGAGAGTTCGCATCAAGCGCGACGCTGGTCGGCTGCTTTTTGGGGTTTGTGGCTCCCGCGCACCGGCGAGCCGCACCGGCATTCCGGCCTTCCGGCTCAGGTGAAGGAAAGGGAAAGGATTGTGCCGGCCGATTAGGACTGGTTGATGTCCACGTGCATGGTGCCACCGCCGAATTGGACGGTGAATTGCCGGGTGGCGCTGTACTGGATTTCGTTACCTTCCTCGTCGTTGACGACGTGGTCGACCACAGCAGTGTAGGAACCAGGGTCCAATCGGACTGTAGCGATACCAGTGGCGTTGGTGACGGCCGAAGTGGTTGTGGGTCCGTCCAAGTCAATGGGGATGCCATTGAGAGCAGAGCCATCCACGAGGAAGGACAGAGTCACTTCTGATTGCACGGCGCGCAGCGCCACATTCTCGAGGAGTGATTCGCCGCCGCCGAGCGTGATTGGCGTCGTGGACGACTGGTAGCCATCCAGGCTTACGGTGAGCACGTGGCTGCCCGCCTGCACGCCCGTAAAGGCGTAGGAGCCATCGCCGCCACTGATTACGCGTTGGCCAGCAAAGGAGACATTAGCCCCAGCAAGGGCCTCATCATTGGACGCATTATAGACGCCGTCACCATCGAGGTCGCGGAACACCGTGCCCCCGAGACTGCCCAACGGAACTGTCACTGTGACGCCGGTCTCACGCCCGCCGTCGGTGGCGATGTCGTGTTCCATGGCAATCAGTTCGTTGCCTTGGTCCATGACCACGATTTCGAGGTCGTCACCGGGGGGCGCGATGACGCTGAAGGCCCCGGTGCTGTCGGTGCGCACCATGTCGTGGGTGGCACCGAAGCCGTCACGGAAGGTCACCTGAACGTTGCTCATGGGTTCGCCATTGGAGTCGCGAACATGGCCTTCCACCGTCGTACCTGTGTAGTACTTGAGAAGGGCCACGAGGCGTGTGCCACCGTCGAGCGCTTGGTACTCGGCGCGCCAGTGGCGCAGCCCGTCACCGGCAGGGATACTGGCATCGGGGGAACCATAGGCACGAGCGTACATAGTGTCGTGGAAGGCACCCTTGAGGTCGATGTCACGTTGTACTGGGATGCCACCGGATTGGAAGCCAGTGGCAGGGCTGCGGCCGGGCTCGTATGCTTGGTCGCCGTAGATTTCCCATTCCTTGCCGTTCTGGTCAATGAATCGGGGGTCTTCCAGTCGGTAGGACTTGCCGTCTTCATCGAAATCGTACTGCTCCAAGCGAATGTTCATGCTGGAGCCACGGAACATGATTTGCACGAAGTCATCCGGGTTCTTATCGGCCAGGAAGGCGGGCGCGTAGAAGATGCCGGTGTTGCGTGCACTAATGGGGTACATGCGGAAGTCCACGCCAAGGTAGCCAACCTTGCTGCCCCGGGATTCGGCCAAGTCATCGTATAGGGCAATGATTTCGTCGCCCTCCACAGCGGTCAGCGCGTCATAGGCACCGTCGTAGCCAGTCCACCGGGTGAGGTTGTTGACGCCGTGGTCGCCTAGGACATCCAATGTCTCGGAACTCAGCGCGCCACTGTTCTCGCGGCGGTCGTTGTCCACGAGGAGCGCCACGAGCCAACGCATGGCTTCGTCTTCCGACTCGCTGGCTAGGAATCGACCTGCGAGGTTGTATTGGTTCTGGAAAGGATCGGCGACCGTTGGGTGCTTGCCGATGCTGGTTGCCCAGTGACCGTAGTCCCACCATGCAATGAAGCCAGGGCGGTCGTTGAAGGCGACGTCTTGGTCGAGGGTGGCCAGGTGGTCGAACGTGTCGAGCCAACCGTTTCGCTTGAGATCGAAGCCGATGCCAAAGGCACCCCAGCGCTGGCGGTCGAGGTCGTGTTCGTTCTCGAAGTCGCTGCTGGCTGCAGCATCCAATCCAAACCATCCGTTGGGGATGACCAGCAGGAAGGCCACCGCAGCGACGCCGAGGCTGGCGCGACCGGTGAGGCTGCGGAACCCGTTGGTAACGACGTTTCCTTGGCCGTGCTGGGAGCGCCAGCGACTGCGGACCTGCTCGAGGCCCAAGCGACTCGTGATGCTGCCCATCACGAGGCTTGCCAAGACCGCAAACACGGGGCTTGCGTTGAAGACGAAACGACTGGCGGCCAGGGCCATGAAGAATGCGACAACACCCCAAGATGCCATCAGAAGGGCAGCGTAGTCGCCCTTGTAGCCGCGGCGCGTCATGCGTCCCAGGCCCCATAGGCCGAGGAAGAAACTGAAGAAGCCCATATTGGCCACGACGAAACCGAGTTCGGTTCGCTGTGCTTCTGCAATGGTAGTGTACAGTTTGCTCTGCTGGAAGTAACCGAGACCCGTGAAGATGGTGCGACCCACTTCGGGGAAGACTAGCAGCACGATTAACAGGCCGAGCAGGCCGGTAATCAATAGCACCGGGAGCACGAGGATGCTGGGCAGTTCACGCGTGGGCACCAAGACGGCGGCCGCCACCAGCATGCCGATAAGCACGTAACTGCCGGCCTGAATCGTCGTGGCCATGAGGCCCACGCTTGCATAATACGGCAGCGGGATGAGGGTCACTAACAGAATGGGAATGAAGTAAACCAAGAGGTATGGCGTGGAGTCCTTGTGGCGGAAGTGGTCCAGGAGAATCTGGAATCCGAAGGCAACAGCCAGGATGGCCAACGCGTATGGGTACCCTTTCCAAGTCAGGGCCACGGCGGCGAGCGCGATGCCGCTCAGTGTGCTCCAAAGGAGCGCCTCCTTGTTTTCCTGCGCGGCCCGAGCAAAGCTGCCGCCAATGGACGAAGTGTCCGTCCAATCCCGCATGTAGAGTTCGGGCTTGACGGCCTGGATAGCCTTGATGAGGAAAGCGAAGGCCAAGGTAATCCAGAACATGGCAGTAGCGTCGTGGTCAGCGAAGCCGAAGACACTGCGCTGGATGTGTGGCGCACTGACGGCCATGAAGAAGGCGGCCCAGACACCGGCTCGACGGCCCGCCAGACTGCTTGCCACCATGAAGACAGGAATGACAGTGAGGGCGCCCCAGACAGCCACACTCAGATTCAGGGAGAGGCTGACGGCCCCCGATACACCCATGGTATCCAGTATGCCCGCATCAAGTGCGGCAAGCCAGTCATACAAGGGTGGGTTGGGGTTCACGGAACCGTGCGGGTAGTTGATACCCTCATCGAACACCAGTGATTGGCCCGTGGCGACGATGTGGTCAACGGCACGGTCGTGGTAATACGGGTCGTTGCCGCTGTAGAGGTAGCGCTCGTTGTCCTCGTCGAACGCAGGGCCGATGTTGAAGGCAATGCGAAGGGCGAGGGCGAGCACAATGAACAAGCCGAGCCAGATGCCGGCGGTCTTTGCACTGATGTCACGGGTACGGGCCATGGTACTCCCTAGAATAGGTCCCCGAGGGGGGTGGCGCCCCATTGGAGGGCCCATAAAGACCCTTGCCAACAGCAGCCCTGCTATGTCCCGTTCAGGCGGGGCACGTATTGACGATGGATTTGCCCAAGGCACTAGCAATCAGGCCCACGGCAAACTGGCCGGTTGTGTTACCCGTGTCCAGGAGCGGATTGACTTCAACAAACTCGAGACTGGTGAGAAGCCCCGAATCGGCGAGCATCTCCATGGCGAGGTGGGCTTCCCGGTACGTGAGACCGCCGGGGACGCGCGTGCCGGTGCCGGGGGCCCACTGGGGATCGACGCCATCCAAGTCGAATGAAAGGTGGACGCCGTCGGTTCCTTTACCGGCGATCGCCATTGCGTCTTCCATGACCCGGCGCATGCCTCGTTCGTCAATGTCACGCATGGTGAAGTAGCGTACACCGGACTTGGCCATGAGGGCCGCCTCGCCGGGGTCCACATCGCGGATACCGATGAGGACAACGTTCTCGGCCGGAAGTTTGGGACCCGGCTGGTCGAAATCCGCCAGCAAGGGGTGGCCAAGGCCACACGCGGCACTCACGGGCATGCCGTGGATATTGCCGCTGGGGCTGGTTTCATGCGTGTTGAAGTCGGCATGGGCATCGACCCAGATGAGGCCGCGATTCTTGGAGTGGCGAGCCAAGCCGGCTTGCGTGCCAATCGCAATGGAGTGGTCGCCCCCAAGGACAAGTGGCATCACGCCATCGCCCACGGCCTGGTCAACCTTGTCTGCCAGAGCCTTGCAGGTGGAGAGGATTTCGTCGGCAAACTTGAGTTCCTGGTCCTGGCGGTGCACGCCTTCCTCCAACTGGGGCGCGTGGACGTTTCCGGCGTCCTCCACGTCGAAGCCCAAGGCACCAATCCTCGTGTGGAGCCCCGCTGCCCGCATGGCGCTGGGACCCATGTCTGTACCACGACGAGAGGCCCCTAGGTCAAGGGGGGCTCCGATGATGCGAACCGTTGAACGTGCCATGGACGCCGCCAGCCGGGAGGGGTTGATGAGGATGGGGGCCGCCTTGCGGGCGTGACCCGAGCCGGAATGACCCCTAGACGCCGAACTGTCCAGCCAGCCGCGACCCCTCGGGCCACCCGGCGGAGGTCTCTTTGTCCTCTTCGCCGGGCCGGATGGCGCCGGTGGGGCAAGCGTCGAAGCAGCCGCCGTCTGCGATGCAGAGGTCGCGGTCCACGCGGGCCATGTCAGTGACAATGGCTGCTGCAGTGGGGCAGGCGGCTTCGCAGCCGTTGCACACAATGCAGTCGGCCGCCAGGACCCAGGCCTTTTCGGCTTCGGGAGTGTTCTTGGCAAGTTCGATGATTTCTTCCTTGCTCATCTCACCCTCGCCACCGGCGTCGTCGCCGCCCTTGGCATCGTCCACTTCTTCGACGATCTCGACTGCTTTGACGTCCAGTTCCACGCCCGCGGATTCCACTTCGCGGCGGAATGCATCGAGCACCGGCTTCACCTTGTCATAGTCAATGGCGAAGGCTGCTTCGGCGTCGTCGGGGTCGGCTACGTCGAGGGCCGACTTGAGGGTCCACGGGTCAATGACCTTGGATTGGACCCATGCCTTGGCGAGAACCATTTTGCCGCGCACGGTGTGCGTCATGGGTAGGTCGCCGGGGTTGGGGATGGCTTGCAGGCTGGGAATGTCGCAGCCCCAGATCTGGTCGCTGTGAATGGCCATGCCGCCGCCCCGGGCCATGTCGCCAGCCACGTCGGCGGCGCGTACGCCGACGGTCTTGGCAGCGCGGTGCTTGAAGATGGGGCCGACGTATTGGAGCATGGGGTTGCCCGCTGCGAGTTGGAAGCCGAGGCTAGGCGCCGGGGTGGGTCCCTTCACGACCGCCTTGTACACGAATTCAGGAATGGGCGCGGGCAGCGGGAAGACCATACCTGGATTGAGCAGGTTGCGGTAATCGGTCGCCTGCTTGAAGTCCTTCATGCGGCGGTAGCGGGTCTTGCCAAAGACGCTCTTTGCTTCCCATTGTAGCCAGACGCCGGGGTGGTACGCGGTGCCGCCGTTCTTCTTGGCGAGGCTGAGAATCCAGGCGCTGGTGCCCCAGCCGAGGGGGTAGTTGGGGCGGCGTTCATCGTCAAGTGTGAAGATGAAGAAGTAGACGCGGCCATCGTCCGTGACGTGGCCCTCCGTGGATAGAGGCACGTTGACCTTTTGCTTGAGGGCACGCAGGTAGTGCTTGAGGCGGTTGACGGGGACGAAGACCTCCCCGGCTACAAGGCTGGGGCCGGCCACCTTGGCGCGAATGGGGTAGAAGCGACCTTGCCATTCGGCGTCGGCAGTCTTCTGGTCCACGAGGCTGCCGCGGTGGCGTTCAGCAAACCGGGTCAGTTCCTCGTCGCTGGGGCGCTTGTTCTCGGCGAAACAAACCATGACGGCGTTGGAGCCAATGGGGTCGCGGCGTTCACCGGCACCCTTGGTGCGTAGGGCGTAGAACGCCGCATTGTGGAACATGACGTGCTTGGGTTGCCAGCGCTGCGTGAGTTCCTCGATGAGGGCTTGAGGGTCGCCTTTGTGCTTGATGAGGACCGGGGCATCCTTGGTAGCCTCGACCACTTTGAGGCGAATCCGCGTGATGACGCCCGTAGCGCCACCGGCGCCCACAAGGAGCTCTCGTTCTGGCGGTTCGCGGACGTGGAATCGGTTGCCGTCGGCACCGACGCCTTCGCACTCCATGACCCATTTGCCGATGTTGCCGGCGCGGGTGGCATGGATGCCGTGGCCATCGCTGGCGACGAATCCACCGATGGTCGCGGCCAGTCCGCTGGTCGGGTAGACGGGGAGTTCGAGGCCGACCTCGAGGAGTTTCTGTTGCAGGTCCCAGATGACCGTGCCTGCATCAACGGAGACCTCCAGGGCCTTCTCGTCGATGGAGATGCGCTTGTGCATGGGCGTCAAGTCCAGCACGATGCCGGCGCGCTTGGGCACGGCGCCACCGAGGGCACTGGTAGCCGCAGCACGCGGGGTGACGGGGATGCGGCGCTTGATGGCGAAACGCATGACCGTCTGCACGTCGTCGATGTCACGGCAGCGGGCGACCACGTCGGCCTTGCGGTTGACGAGCATATCCACAATCGCAGGAGGGCTGCCAACATCGGTAGAATACACGAGTCGGTCGGCCTCGCTGGAGAGGACGTTGTCGGCGCCAAGGCGCGCCTCGAGTTGCTGGATGTCCTGGCGAGTCAGGGCCACGGGCGCGCCGACCCCTGTCCACTTCTTAAGTGTCAGGTGTGGCACCAATGCTAGTGGTGTTGCACGCTGATGGTTTCGTAGTGGATGCGAATGAGTGTGTCCAGGTCAAGGGCTTGGGGAATCCAGTCTGGAGTCGCCTGGACGTGGAAGGTAAGTCCACTGCCGGCGGGTGGTAGGTTGGTCGTGTGGACGCGCAGGGGACTCACCCCTTCTGTAACGGCCACCAGTGCATCATGGTTGTCGCGGACCTCGATGCGCAGGCGGTCCTCCTCGGGCCGCACGGCGTCCCAGTGAATCCATGCGTCAAGGGCCGTTGCTTGGTCATGGAGTCGAGTTGTCCAGGAGCAACCGATGCACTCGGCGCCTGGCAGAAGGAGGTCCGAGGCGCCGCGGTGCGTGAATTCGGCACTGCGGGCAAAGGGCACTTCGTGGGGCACAGGTTGTAGGATGACGCGGACGACCTCGCTGGCGGTGACGCGGATTGTGCGGCGATCCTCGTCACTGTCCAGTGGTGCAGCCAGTAAGGTGTAGAGGCCCGGCGGGACGTTGCGGAACGTGAAACCACCCATGGCACTCGTGGTGTCTATGCGACCGAGTTCGACGATGGAGACGTTGAGGCCTCCAAAGGGCTGCAACCAGGGGTCAATCACGGCTCCGTCAATGCGACCAGCGGGAGCCACATCATCGGCAATGGGCGTGGCCGTGCAGCCGGCAAGGAGTGTACAGGCCGCGACAGCCAAAGTCCACCGCATTGCTAGTAACCCGGCCTTCCGGAGGTTAAGGTTTGCCGAGATGTCATGCGTGCACATCCGGCCTAGGCCGCCACGGAGTTCAACGATGGAGTAGACTGTCGAGGAACCCTTTGCGTTTGGGTTCCACGTCCACGTCCAATTCTTCCGCCATTTCCTCAAGGAGGTCGCGGACCTTGTCACTCACTTTGTCAGGGACAACCACCCGCAGGCGGACATGTAGATCCCCGCGGCCACTGCCCCGAATGAAGGGCATACCCTGACCGCGCAGGCGCAGCCGTCGGCCGGTTTCGCTGCCGGGCGGGACGGTCACTTCGACGCGACCATCCAGGGTCGCCATTTCCACCTTGGTGCCGAGAACCGCTTGCGGGATGCTGATGGGCAATTCTGTCAGGAGGTCGGCGCCGTCGCGGTGGAACCGGTCGTCGCGTTGTACATGTACTTCCACGAGGAGGTCGCCGGGGCCAGCAGGCCCTGTGTCGCCTTCACCGCGAACACGGAGCACCTGGCCATGGTCGATCCCTGCCGGCACTCGCACCGTCACGGTGTGCTTGTTGCGGTCTCGACCCGAGCCCTGGCACTTGGTGCAGGGATCTCGGATGATGCGGCCCTCGCCGCGGCAACGGGGGCACGCGGTGACTTGATTGATGATGCCGAACGGCGTGCGTTGTTGCTGCTGGACGCGGCCATGACCATTGCACCCCGTGCAGGCATCTACGCCGCTTCCTTCCTTGGCCCCGGAGCCACCACAATCACTACACGACTCCTGGCGCCAGAATGTGATGTCTGCTTCCGCGCCCTCGAAGGCTTGCTTGAGCGTCACATTGTGGACCACCTGCAAGTCGCGGCCGCGGCCGGCGTGTCCTCGTCCGGCGCCGCCGCCGAAGCCGAATAGGTCGCCAAAGTCGAAGCCCATGCCACGAAGGATGTCCCCGAAGTCGGCGCCACGGAAGATGTCCTCCGCCGAGTATTGCTGATCGATGCCGGCGTGTCCAAAGCGGTCGTAGCGTTGCCGCTTCTCGTCGTCAGAGAGCACGGCGTAGGCCTCCGAGACTTCCTTGAACTTGTCCTCCGCCCCCGCCTCCTGGTTACGATCCGGGTGGAACTTGATTGCCAGTTTTCGGTACGCCTTCTTGATGGCTTGGCTATCGGCGTCCTTCTCGACGCCTAGGACCTCGTAGTAGTCGCGCTTGCCAGGAGCCATCTGAGGCCGAGGTGATTGGCGCTTCTATAAGAGGATAACGCGCCACATAGGGGTAGTCAAACGTGCGCAATCCGCCCCAACCCAAAGTTACAAGGACTCTGGCAGCTAATAGGGAAGGGCGCGCAAGCGTACCGGACTCGTTCCGGATGACCCTTCGGGGTCAGACCCGCCATCGGGAGAGCAGCGCGGCATACTCGCTGCCTACGCCTTCGGGCGTACCGAACCGGAGGGACACGCACCAATCGGTTATCGTCCACCATGGGAGACCATGAGGGAAAAGAAGTGTCTGAGGGGGAGAACCTGACGGAGGCGATGTCGCAAGGCATCGTGGAAAGGGGAAGTGCAACAAGGCCCTTGCCGCTGGGCCGCGTTGCACGCCGATGCCTTTTAGGTCCAGCCTCAGTGGCCACGCCGTGGTCACCGTAGGCCGTGACGTGCTGCGCCAGGAAGTCTTCGACACTTTCGAGGGCGTTCGCACCTTCAATCCCGAAGCCGCTTGTCAACACCTTGTGGATGACGTGGAGGTTCACTTGCCATGGTGCGAACCCATAGTCGGTAAGGAAGCATTCCAAGCCTACTTGGAAGAGCAACTAGGTGACGCGGTGCGCCGACCTTCACTGAGTTTGGCCGACGTCAGTGGCGATGGCAACGTGACCACGCTCGATTTGACCATGAGCGGACGGTTTGGCAAGGCCCCCCGCCACCTGGTCGCCCGCGTCCTTGCCTTGAAGGGCAAGATCTACCAAATCCAGGTACTCGACCACGCAAAGGCTTAACTCGGTGCAGGTGGCCTAGCGCACCATGGCGGTGGCCAGTAGGTTTGCAAGTGTGGCGGTGCTGTTCCTTTTCCTTGGAACGGGAGTCTTCGCGGCTCAAAGTGAATCCGGGCCTGGCGCGAGCGACTTCCGGCAGTACGGTAACGCGACGCCCACAAGCATCGGTGCGATTGACTCGCAAAATGGCCAGATGATTCACCACCCCAGCATTGGATGGGGTTGCCCCAACGGCGCCGGGGCCTTCGACTTCCGCCGAGCATTCTGCCTACGCATCCCCGAGAATACGGTGGAACCCCAGGCCCAGATTGCCGTGGAGCAGACCTATGACCAAAGCCTGTTCATGCCCCGCATCCACCGCATCCCCGAACCGGGCCAAGTCCCCATTCGAGGCGAGGAAGATCACTACCAACTCATGGCCACCAAGGTTCGCGTCCACGCCCTTTACCGGATTTTGGACGAAAACGGTGTGACCGTGCAGCGGCAAGCCAGTAATGGCGTGACCGAGATGGCGGGCCAGTTCTGCGGCGGTGCCAGCGTCAATATTGAAACCGGGCCCGGGTCGGGTGTCAAGCACCCGGACGCGGCATACGTCATGGTGGAATTGTTGACCACGGCGGCGATTACCGGCCCGAACCACCCTTGTTCAACCCCGGGCAGCGGGTACCTGAATGGCTGGCAAGCCGAAGACGGCGTTGCCCGTATCAACATCCAGGATGGCTTCGGTGCCACGGGTGGCGGTGGCGGTGGCAGCCCGCTGCCTTCCGTTTGAAGCGCACCTGGAGCCCTACTTACCACGCTGCCGTTTGATGGCGGGTGGCACACCATGGATTGTCTCGTTCAGCCGAGACTTGGTGCCTGCGGCCGACCCGTGGAAGACCCCATCGGCCCCGGCTCACGCTGGAGACCTACACCACTAGGCCACGAGGGAAGAGGGTTGAGGAGAGCCTTGGCTTAGTTGCCGCCTTCCTTCTTGGTCTCGAATTCAGCGTCCACGACGTCATCGTCGTCGCTGTCGGGACCATCCGGCGTGCCCGTCCAAGCAGCACCATCGGTGCCGTCGCCGCCGGGAGCGCCGCCATCGGCACCGTTTTGCGCGGCCTGCGCGGCGGCTGCAGCCTCTTGATACATGGCCATCACGGCCGGCTCCATGGCTTTCTGGAGAGCATCAGTCTTGGTTTCAAGGTCGGCTTTGACCAGAGGCTCCGCTTCGAGGGCACTCTTGAGGTCTGCCACGGCGGCTTCGATACCGTCCTTGTGCTCGCCTAATTTGTCGGCATTGTCCTTCAGAAGGCCTTCAGCTTGGAAGACCGCTTGGTCGGCGGTGTTACGCGCCTCTACGAGGGCCTTCTTTTCTTCGTCCTCGGAGGCGTGGGCTTCAGCGTCGCGCTTCATTTGCTCCACTTCTTCATCGCTGAGTTTGGTGGAGCCGCTGATGGTGATCTTCTGTTCCTTGCCCGTGCCTTGGTCCTTCGCAGTGACGTGCAGGATGCCGTTGGCGTCCAAGTCGAAGGTCACCTCGATTTGCGGGATGCCGCGCGGGGCGGGCGGGATGCCGTCGAGGATGAAGCGACCCAGGCTCTTGTTGTCAGCAGCCATGGGGCGTTCACCTTGCAGGACGTGAATCTCCACTTGGGATTGATTGTCGGCGGCGGTGCTGAACACCTGGGACTTCTTGTGGGGAACCGTGGTGTTGCGAGACACGAGTTCGGTGCGCACGCCACCCATGGTTTCGATGCCCAGGGTCAGCGGGGTGACGTCGAGGAGGAGGATCTCCTTGTCCACTTCACCGGTGAGTACGCCGGCTTGAATGGCAGCGCCTTGGGCGACACACTGCATGGGGTCCACACCGCGGACGGGGTCCTTGCCGAAGACCTGCTTGCAGAATTGTTGGACGAGGGGAATCCGCGTGGGACCACCAACCAGAATGACCTTGTCGATGTCCTTGGCGGTCAAGCCGGCGTCCTTGAGGGCGCCTTCGCACGGGCCGCGGGTTCGTTCGACGATGGGGCGAATGAGATCTTCGAGCTTGGCCCGGTTGAGGGTGAGTTCGAGGTGCTGGGGGCCTTCGTCGTTGACTGCTAGGAACGGTTGGCTGATGGTGGTCTGGGTCATGCCGGACAATTCCATCTTGGCGCGCTCGGCTGCATCGCGGAGGCGTTGCATGGCTTGCCGGTCCTTGCGGACATCGATGCCAGTGTTCTCCTGGAATTTGCTGGCCAGGTACTCCATGATGGCATCATCCATGTCGGTGCCACCAAGGTGGGTGTCGCCGTTGGTGG
>JBFJXU010000037.1:0-12762 GCA_041622975.1 Thermoplasmatota archaeon | reverse complement strand
GTCGGTCAGTGATAAGACCGGCATCGTTGACTTTGCTAAGCGCCTGCACGCCGCCGGCGTCGAACTCGTTTCTACGGGTGGTACTGCCGCCCTGTTGCGCGACAATGGACTACCGGTTCAGGACGTGTCCGATTTGACTGGCTTCCCCGAAATGATGGGCGGCCGGGTGAAGACGCTCCACCCCGTGGTGGCCGGCGGGGTGCTGGCCCAGCGGGATGACCCAGGCCACGTTGCCAGCATGAAGGAGCATGGCATCGGTGCCATTGACCTTGTGTGCGTCAACCTGTATCCCTTCGAAGAGACGGCTGCGGCGGGCGCCGACCTGCCGGAACTCGTCGAACAGATCGACATTGGTGGCCCGAGCCTCATTCGGGCGGCGGCCAAAAACCACCGGCACGTCTTCGTGGTCACCGAGCCCGGCCAATACGACCGTGTGGCAACTGCCGTCGAGGCCGGGGATGACGCCGCGGACCTACGCCAGGAGTTGGCGCTGCGCGCCTACCAGCAAACGGCCCGGTACGACGCTGTCATTAGCCGCGTGCTCTCCAAGAAATTCGGCTTGACCGACTATCCCGAGCACCTCGTGTTCGCCTACGATCGCCGGGCGGTCCTTCGCTATGGTGAAAACAGCCATCAGCGAGCCGCTTGGTACCAGAAGGCGGGCCCCCGCAACGTCATCGAGCCAAGCATCGTAGGCGCCACGCAACTGCACGGCAAGCAACTTTCCTACAACAACATCCTGGACGCCGACTTGGCCCTGGAATCCGTCAAGGAGTTCCCCGAGAAGCCTTGCTGCGTCATCATCAAACATGCAACGCCTTGCGGCATAGCCATGGCCGACGACCTCACCGATGCCTGGCGCGACGCCCTGGCCTGTGACCCATACAGCCCCTTCGGCGGCGTTGTGGCGCTCAACCGGACCGTCACGATGGAAGTGGCAGAGGAACTCGCCAAGTTGTTCCTGGAAATCGTCATTGCTCCCGGTTACGACGATGACGCCCTAGAGCGGTTGCAGCGCAAGAAGAACCTCCGCATTCTGCAGGTGCCAGGCCTTGATGCGCCGTACCACCGCAGCGGCACGCAGATTCGCAGCATCACGGGTGGCCTCCTGGTGCAAGACCGCGACCTCAAGCCGTACAACGTGGACGACTGGAAGACGGCGGGCAAGGTAGAGCCAACCGATGGCCAAATGGAGAGCCTACTGTTTGCGGCTCGCTGCGTGAAAGCCATCCGTTCCAATGCCGTTGTCTTCGTGCAGGGAACCAAGACCGTCGGCATCGGCGGGGGCCAAACTGCTCGCGTGGATTCCACCTTCATTGCCACCCACAAGGGCGGCGAGAATATCCAGGGCAGTGTCATGGCAAGTGACGCATTCTTCCCGTTCCGGGACGCCGTGGATGTGGCCGCCGAACACGGCGTTGCTGCAATCGTACAACCGGGCGGAAGCATCCGGGACGAGGAAGTCATCGAAGCCGCCGACGAGCATGGCATCGCCATGGTGTTCAGCAGCCAACGTAGTTTCCGCCACTAACCTGGCTTGGCGGCACCCAAGACGGCATCAGTTGCCCCCGCGCGGCGTTCCCAACCCTTGAAACGGCGACTGGAGTGGCACCCCCCGTGCCCCTGCGCATCGTGGTCCTTGCATCCGGTTCCGGCAGCAACATGGTGAGCCTCACCAAGAAATGCCAGGCAGGGTTGGTGGATGGAAGCGTGGTCATGGTGGTCACCGACAAGCCGGGTGCCCCCTGCATTGCAAAGGCCCAGGACCTGGGAGTCCCCGTAACGTTAGAACTGCCCGTGGAACCAGGCGAGACCCGCGCCGACTACGATGCTCGGCTGCGCGACGCGGTGGCATCTGAGTCGCCGGACGTCGTCGTCTTGGCTGGCTTCATGCGGATCCTCACGCCCACGTTCGTGGATGATCCCGGACTAGCGGGGCATATCGTCAACATCCACCCTGCGCTCCTGCCGTCTTTCAAGGGCGCCCACGGCGTAAGAGACAGTCTTGCGGCGGGCGTAAAACTGGCTGGCTGCACGACTCACCTTGTGACCGCTGAACTGGACGGGGGCCCCATCCTCCTGCAAGCGGCGGTTCCCGTCATGCCGGACGACGACCAGGAAACCTTGGCTGCTCGGGTGCTGGCAGCAGAGCACTGGCTGCTGCCCCGCACGGTGCACCTGCAAGCCGACCCGCATGCGCCCTCGTGGCAAGGCCGCGATGACATTCCCGACGGGGTCCTCTGGTCGCCCGGGTTCTAGTCAAACGACGGCACGTACACGGTTTGCGCGCACCCCTCTGGGAATGTTGAAGGTCCGGCCGCCACATCCTTTCCCCTCATCCCACCCTTTGAAAACCGGCCCCCACTCGCGCGGCCGTGACGTGGACCTACCAAGAGGCCCTCACCTGGCTGTACAACCGCCAGGCCCTCGGCATCAAATTGGGCCTTGACAAAGTCCGCGCGCTCCTGGCGTCAGTGGGCGACCCGCAGCGCGCGTTCCAGTCCATTCACGTGGCTGGCACCAATGGTAAGGGCAGTGTCACTCGGTTCCTTGCCCTCGCCTTGCAAAGGGCGGGCCATCGCGTTGGTGCCTTCACGAGTCCCCACTTGGTTCATTTCACGGAACGAGTCGAAGTGGATGGCGTGCCCATAGCGCGTGAAGATGTGGCTCGACTCCTGTGGGTGATCAAGCCTCACGTGGAGCACCTTGACAATGAGGATACGCCGCCTACGTTCTTCGAAATCAACACGGCTCTTGCACTCCTCCACTTCAAGGAAGCCGGTTGCGACTGGGCAGTCGTGGAGACGGGCATGGGTGGTCGTCTGGATGCGACTAACGTGCTTACCCCCGCCGCCACGGTCATCACGAACGTCTCCCAAGATCATGCCTCATTCCTGGGCAGCAATCTACGTGACATCGCCTACGAAAAAGCGGGCATCATCAAGCCTGACACACCGTGCATCACGGCTGCCACCGGTGCTGCCCTAGAAGTCATTCAAGTTCAAGCCAATACCACGCGGGCGCCCCTCACCGTGGTCGGGGAAGACTACGACATCGCACCAGACCTTGGTGGCATGCTGCTTCGCACACCCACCGGCGAGGCAAGGTACGACGTCGGCGCTGCCGGCGAGCACCAATTACTCAATGCCGCAACCGCCGTGGCCACGGCCGACGTCCTCGACGGCGCCATACCGCACCATGCCCTAGCCGCAAGCCTCGCTGAGGCCCGCATGCCTGGGCGCCTGGAAACATTCCTCTTGACCCGAGCCGACGGGGGCCATGTGGAAGTGCTCCTTGACGGAGCCCACAATTTGGAGGGCGCTCGGGCCTTACGCCGTCACCTTGGCCACCGTGACCTCCATTCGTTCCATCTCATCGTCGGCTTCAGCGATGACAAACCATGGCAGGAAATGCTCGGCCAGTGGCAGCCCCTGGCGCTGCGAGTCCACGCTGTGTCACCACGGGGCCCGCGTGGTTTACCTTCAGATCGGATTGAACATGCCATGGAGGGCGCATTCAACCCGTGCAGCTGCCAACCCGACGTGAAAACGGCGCTTCAGGCTGCCATTGACGGTGGTGCGGAGGCGATTGTCGTAGCAGGCAGCATTTTCCTCGTGGGGGAGGCACGGGCCATCCTCACGGGTCAGGACTTGGAGGACGTCCATGGCGCCCAGTGACCCTCTTGCCCTGTACCAAGGATTGCAAGAGGGCGATCGATTTCTCCTACTGGCTGCTGGGGCCCACCCCGAGAACCGAACCGTTCTAGCGTGGAACGTTCAGACCCGCATCCGCGTGTACCCCTGGGGACTTGACGTGGATGGGGAGCGTCGGGAAGGCGACCCGCTCTCCCTGCTTGCCACGCACCTTGCTCCCCGCCGGGACGACGGCTGGTTCCCCCTGTGGGTCGGCAGCCTTCACTACGAAGCTGTCCATTTGTTTGAACCGACCTTGCCCAGGCCCCCCGACTGGGGCGATGCATCACTCGGGGACTTCGCGCTGTGCCGGCACGGAGCCGTCTGGGACGGCGCCCGACTTACCCATAGCGAGGGACCACTTCCCGCACCTGGCGTCGTGCCCGAACCCCCGAGTCTAAGCCCCACTTGGACCACGAGCCTTGATCAAGCGACCTTTGAGGACACGGTCGGCCGCCTGAAGCGGCTAATCCAAGCAGGAGACAACTTCCAAGTCAATCTTGCCACCCGGTTTGCAACCCCTGCGCCTGAATGCCACGGTGCGGCCTGGTTGCACCGCCTGCGTGAGGCCAATCCGAGCCCGTTCATGGCGCTGCTCGACTGGGGGGACCACACCATTGTAAGTGGCAGCCCCGAGCAACTGTTTGGCGTCGAATCAGGGCGTATAAGGGCCCGCCCCATTGCGGGCACTCGGCCGCGGGGGCCCGACGAGGCGACCGACGCCCGCATGGAGACTGAACTCTGTACGGATGCCAAGGAGCAAGCAGAACACACCATGCTCGTTGACTTGGTGCGCAACGATGTGGCCCGGGTCGCTCGCCCTGGCACCGTCTGCGTACCCGAATCCATGAGTGTCGAACGATACCGGCATGTCATGCACCTCGTCAGCCGCGTGGAGTCTGCCATCGCCACTCGCGACCCAGTGGAGCACCTCCGCGCGCTCTTCCCCGGAGGCACAATCACGGGCGCGCCCAAACACCGTGCCTGCCTCCGTATCGCGGAATCGGAGCCCGTGCCACGTGGCCCTTACACGGGCAGCGCGGGCTTCATTCGGCCGGATGGCTCGTCCAGTTGGAATATCCTCATTCGAACGATTGTACACCGCGCTGGCTTCGTCCACGTTCATGCTGGCAGCGGCATCGTCGCCGACAGTCAGCCTCGCGCAGAGTGGCTGGAAGCTGGCCGCAAGGCCGACGCCCTGCTGCAAACCATTGCTGGCCCAGTAACCGGCGGCAACCAGGGTCGCATCGGGGAAGTCAGTCGCCAAGGCGAGTGGCGGCCCCACCTGCAGTCACATGAATCCAAGGCAAGGGTGCTGGTCATCGACAACTACGACTCCTTCGTGTACAACCTCGCCGATTACTGTAGCGCCCTCGGAGCCACCGTCCAAGTCATCCGAAACGATGAGGACTGGCGGCAAGCCGCGACGCAACTGGATGCCACTCACATCATCCTGAGCCCCGGGCCCGGCCACCCCGACGACGCTGGGTGCAGTGCGGAAGTGGCGGCCAACTGGAAAGGCCCCCTTCTGGGCGTGTGTCTGGGGCATCAAGCCATGGCGCTCGCCGCGGGCGGCCAAATCATCACAGTCGACCCAGTACACGGCAAATCCTCCCCCCTCCGAACCGCGCCGGCCTCCCCCCTCGCAGACTACGATGGGGCACTCGTGGCTCGTTACCACAGCCTCGCCGTGGACGCATCCAGTCTCCCAAGTGATTGGCAACCCATTGCCTGGCACGACAATCTGCTCATGGCCATGCAACATCGCCACCGCCATCAATGGGGACTCCAATTCCACCCTGAATCCATGGCGACCCCCAACGGCATTGACATCATCCGGAGGTTCCTCGCCGCGTGACCACTTACGCCTACGTGAACGAAGAGATCCACTTGGCAAGTGAGGCCACGGTGAGCATCCTTGACCGGGGTTACCTCCTTGGGGACGGAGTCTTTGAAACACTGCGGACCACGGCCCGCCAACCCTGGGACATAGAGGCGCATGAGCGACGCCTCCTCGACGGACTGGAGGCACTCGGCGTAGCTTCGACACCTGTTGTGGCGCAAGCCTTCCGCGAGGCCGTCGAGAGCCTGGCCAATGCCGGCGACCACGAGGGGGACCGTTACATACGCGTCAACGCCACCACTGGAACCCAGGCGGGGCTCTTGGATGATGGCGAGATCAGGTTCACCGGTCTGTGCCGTCCCCTCGCCACGCGGCCAGCCACCGTCTATGAACACGGCCTGAAAGTGGTCACCACCCGGAACCGCAAACACTCGGCCGACCCCCTCGCCTCCGTCAAGACACTCAGTTTTGCCACCTATGTGACTGCCAAACGCTTCGCCGCGGCTCAAGGCGCCGACGATGGGCTAATCCTCAACGAGCATGGCCACCTGGTCGAAGCGACCGCCGCCAACGTGTACGCCTACGTGGAAGGCTCGGTGCACGCGCCTGGGCCAAAGTCGGGCGCAATTCCTGGCACGACGAGAGCCACCCTGCTCGCCATCCTAGCCGACGAGGGCATTCCCGTCGAGGAAGCCCTCACCCCCGCCCAGTTGACCAACGCCGATGAAGCCTGGCTCTCCAACACGACTGGCGGCGTCATGCCGGTCACCAAGTTTGATGGCAACCCTGTCGGTGACGGACGCGTCGGCCCCCTTGCCAGGCGCCTGCACCGGCGTCAGGAGGCGGTTCGCCGTGCCCACTGAACTACCAGGTGGCCTGCCAACACCGTCCATCATGGGCATCCTCAATGTTACCCCCGATTCGTTTAGTGACGGCGGAGCATACACCGCAGTGGAATTGGCCGTGGCCCGCGCCGAGGCGATGGTGGATGAAGGTGCCCACATCATCGATGTGGGTGGTGAGTCCACGCGGCCGGGCGCCGAACCGGTGCGGGCGAACGAGGAAGTTGCTCGGGTGGTCCCAATCATCGAGGCGCTCGCCGATGCAATTGACGTGCCCATCAGCATTGACACCAGCAAAGCCGAAGTGGCCCAGGCAGCGCTTGATGCGGGGGCAAGTTGGATTAACGACGTGCGGGGCCTCACGGGCGAAGGCATGCTGGGTGTAGCGGTTGCAGCGGCTTGTCCCGTCGTCATCATGCGGCACGAAACATGCCATGGGGACGTGGTCGAATCAAGCCAGCAGCAACTCGGCGACCTCGTGGCGCGGGCGATTGCGGCCGGGGTGGCCACGCGCAATGTCATCGTGGATCCAGGACTGGGCTTTGGTCAACGCCCCGGAGCCAGCGTCGCTGACAATATGGCCCTCATCGAAGCCATTCCATCATATGGATACCCCGTGCTCATCGGAGCCAGTCGCAAGCGGTTCGTGGGGACGATGAGCGGAGACCCCAATCCAATCGGGGAGCGCCGCATCCGATACAGTGCGGAAGTCGCCAGTCGCGCCGGCCGCCTCGGTGCGGCCGTGCTGCGCGTGCATGATGTAGCGCCCACGGTCACTGCCCTGAACCAATAGCTGGTGGCGGCTCAGTCGCCGCGGCCTAGTGGGTGTGGTCGCCGTGGCCGTCGTCACCGTGGTGGTCATCGGGGCGGGGTTCGTCCGCGCCTTCGCTCGGCATGATGTTGCTGCTGCCGACGCCAATCTGGGGACTGGTGCGCACGCCGTAGTTGCCATCCACTGGCGTGGCTTGTTGGGCCCCGCCTTGTAGTTGCAGGATGGTCACCTGGAATGTGACCTCGCGGTCCAGCAGGACATGCATGGTCGTCATGGGGTTGAACTCGTACACCAGTTGGTCATCCTCAACGCCCAGGACCCGGTAACTTCCGGGCTGGAGGTTGAGGGTTGTGCCGCCCTGACTTGGCTGGATGGCAAAGGTTGCGCCCACATCCGGTTCCAAGTGCTGAATCAACTGGTTGCCTTGGATTTCAGTGACCAGGTATGCCCCAACGAAGGGAACGTGGTCACGTTGGCCTTCTTCGGGTTGTACACTGTACGTGACCGCCGTTTCATTGACGGCATCTACGCGAGCAGGGAAGAATGTCAGGTCAAACGAGTCGCCGACCACGGGTTCGCGGCCCACGAAGCGGACGAATTCATTGCGGGGGACCGTCGCAGAAACGGGGCTCGGGGGGAACACGGCGTCGATGCGGCGCTCTTCCACGAAGCCGCCCGGCACGTGAACCGTGAACTCGGCGCTCTCATTGACGTCGAGGCCGAGGAAGCGAGACTCGAAGGCGAAGCCCATGCCCGATGAACCGGTCCCGACCTGGAATGTGGCCACGCGATCTTGAATGAGCCCAGGACCTTGCGGTCCCGTCAAGAGAGGATCCGCGATGACTTGGCCATCGTCCAAGGCCGTAAAGAGAATCGTGACGGTCGAACCGTTGGTCACGCCGGAAGCACCAAGGCAACCGGCCAAGACCAATGCCGCTGCCAGGGCAGGGATACGCATGGGCGCGCCGACATGGCCCCTTATGAAAGCGGTTTCGACGTCGCTTCAGACTGTCAGGTGCCGTTGCATGAAGGCTTCAATGCGGTCGAAGGCGGTGCCCAGGGTTTCTTCGTTGGGCAAGATGACGATGCGGAAGTGGTCCTTACCGTACGTCTTGTCGAAGCCCGACCCGTGCACCGTGAGTACTTTTTCCTCTTGTAGCAGGTTGAGGACGAATTCCTTATCGTTCTTCCAGGGGGCGCTGGCGCCGGCCGCCAACGAATCGATGCGGGGGAAAGCATAGAAAGCGCCGTCGGGGCGGGCGCTACTGATGCCTTCAATCTCGTTGAGGCGCTTGACAGCGAAGTCTCGTCGGGGACGAAGCGCGTCATTCATGGCTTGGATGTGGTCCTGGGGGCCGTCCAGGGCCGCCGCCGCGGCCTTTTGGGCGATGCTGGAGGCACAGATGCGGTTGCGGGCGACTTTGAGCATGGCCTCCTTCACCTGGGCAAGGCTCCCAGTTGGGTCATTCCAAAGGGAGTGCCCCAGGCGCCAACCCGGCACGAGGTACACCTTGCTGAATCCATTGAACGTGACCATGGGCACATCGGGGGCCACCGAGGCGGAAGCCACCTGCTTGCCGTCGAATGTCATCTCATCGTAGATTTCGTCGGAGATGAGGAAGCATTGATCCTGGTGTTCGCCCACGAGGTCGGCAAATTGCTTCACCACGCGCTCCTCGTACAACGCTCCCGTCGGGTTGTTAGGGTTGATGAGACAGACTGCCTTGGTCTTGGGGCCAATCTTGCCCCGAACGTCGTCGATGTCCGGTTGCCAGTCATCCTCCTCCACGGTGCGATAGAATACGGGTTCGCCGCCGAAGTACCGGACAAGGGACTCGTACGGCGGGTAAGTGGGTCCAGGGATGAGGACCTCGTCGCCCGGCACAACGGCGGCGCCGAACAGGAGTTGCATGACTTCCCCCACGCCGGAGCCCACGATGACATCGTCCGCGGAGTAGTCGATGCCGTTGCGACGCTTTTCGCGGCGCACGATGGCATCGACGAGGTCCGGGTCGCCTTCACTTGCGGTGTAACCATTGTGGCCCGCCCTGGCGGCTTCGGCCATGGCCGCAACCATGTGCTCGGGTGGCTGGAAACCGTAGGGTATTGGGTCGCCGATGTTGAGTTTCAGGACTTCATGGCCCTGGGCTTCCAGTTCACGGGCTGGGAGGACTACGTCGCGGATTGCGTACTCCACCTGTAGGGACCGTTGGGCCGCGGGCAGGACGTGGGTCTGCACGCTCGCGGCGAGCGCTGTCCCCTTGAAGGACTTCACGAATCTACGAGACCCTAACGCCGTGAGCGCCAAATCGTTCTTTCTGCCACGTGAAAAGGTCAAGGTAGTCATGGTCGTCGAAGTCGGTAACGTGCCCAACGTAGTCCTGGTCGGGGGGTATTAGGATGTGGGAACTTGCATGCATCACGCTGCGCCGATTATCCGAATGACATTGGCATGCATCCTCGGGGTCGACGTGATCGTTTACCATCGGGATGCCGCGATTGACGAGCCCGACTACATGGCCCAGTTCATGGATTGTGGTGGCACGGTACCTTTGCAGCGCCATGTTCTGGGTCTGGCCCACGAGGCCGCGCTCCTCCTCCGAGGGGATGAAAACAACTATTTCGGTGGAGAATGCCAATCCCAGGGATCCTTGGTCGTATTCCCCATCGAGGAAGAGAACCTGAATGTCGCCAATTTCGCCTGCCCGCCTGACCTCTTCGTAGACAGATTCATGGGTCCAAAATCGTCTCTCGCGGTCGAAGGGCGCGGAGAAGCTGAACGTGAACTCGCGCTTTCCGGCCAATGCCCCAAGATGTTCAACGAGGGTGGCGTGTAGGTCACTGGTAAGTCGCAAGCCATCGAAGCCCACCATGTGGACATGCATGTCTGGGCGTGTAGGGTCTCTCCAGTCGGCCTCGTCGCTCAATGGTTGGGTGGGTTGCGCACACCCGCTGAGTGGGAATACCAGAAGAACCAGGACTATACAACGCAACGCCATCGGCCATCAGTCAACTCGTAACAGTGCGGGACGACTGCCATGGGTCGCAATCCATCTACACATGCAACCCCGGTAGGGGACGGGCCCATGATGAAGGCAACGCCATTGCCGGAACAAGCAAAACTAGTCGATTGCAACAGGTTAACGCCCTCAAGAAGTTGGTCGATGCAGGAAGCCACCCGGTCGGGGCATTCGCCGCCTATGCACACGTCTATCCGAGGAACAAAAATTGGGTCTGGTTCCGGGACATTGTCGCCTGTGCCGAATGAGGTGCATTCGACGTACAGGCCGCTGTCAATTAGTTCATCAGAGTCAGCTGAGCAGCCGCCGGTCCCGTTGCCGCTGAAGGAGTCCTCGTCAACGCAAGATTGCGTCCCAGTGCAGTGGGCTCGCCCACCACCGCACTCGGCCGTTCCTGAAACGGTGGCGCCCGGATCGTCGGCCTGGACGGACACGGAAATCTGCCCGCGTCCTTCGCATTCGAATGTGCACGAGACCTGTTGCCCACCGACCCCGTTTGTCTGGCCTTCATCGTGGCATGAGGTGTTTGCTGATTCGGCACCTGGTGCTACGGGGGTCAAAATCATCAACAGGCATACGGCGATGACAAATTGCAATCGCATGCAGCGATGATAGTCCGTTGATACAAGAAGGCGTTCGCACGGGCTAACGCCCGTTCAGTCTATTTTGCAGCCTCGATTCGCCCCGTCACCCATAACCCGCCTTCAATCGCCCAGTCGTACGCGCGGGTTTCCATGCTCACGACCTGGCCGGTGTGGCTGCCGACCAGGGATGCGCGGATTTCCGAGCGCAGGGCGGGTGGGACCCTGGAGCCGTTGGGTGCCTCCCCCTCCCCTAGGTACCACCAGGCGTCTGGTACTTGGACGAAGTCGGGGTAGTACTCTTGGTGACCGTGGTCAGGGGCGGGCACGTTGGTGGCCACTAGCAGGCGATTGGCGTCAAAGACCCAGACGGTGACGCGGACGGACGCGTTGGGCGCGACCTGGGCGCCAGCCTCCGGGCAGGGGCATGTGACGTTTTGCAAGGTCCAGCCGCCGTCCCACGCAAGCAGTTTGCTGCCGGGTGCTCCAGTAACGAAGGGTGGTTCCCACATGGCGGGTGCTACGTCCGCTTCGTTGGCGGGGGTGGGCCACCAAGCAACCAGGGCGGCCACGCCCAAGCCGAGAGCAATGGGAAGCCACCAGGTCCGCATGGTCAGGCGACGGTGGCAGAGACGTCGTCGCTGGTGGCGCGCTGGTCCGGGCTGAGGTCGCGAATCTTCTTGACGGGGATGCCGGCGTAGATGGCGTTGCTGTCCAAGGTGCTACCTTTGGGTATCATACTCATGGCACCCACGTGGCAGTTGTCCCCAATGGTGACGCCGGGGAAGATGTTGGTGTACTGGCCAATGGTGCAGTTGCTGCCGATCTTGATGGGTGCGCGCACCAGTTTGCCTTTTTCGCCCACGTGGCCGAGGATGCTGGCGTTGGCACCAATGACTGTGCGGTCGCCGACCTCTAAGAGGTCTAGGTCGTACACGTGCTGCGTGTTGAAGACCACGGCCTTACCAATCTTGGCGCCCATGGCGCGTAGGAACCAAGGGTACACGGTGGTGGGGCGCGCAAAGCGGCCGAAGACCGTGTTGAACATGAACTGCATGCCATTGACGTTGTACCATGGCCACAGTTTGAGGGACTGAATGCTGATTTCGCCGACGTGGGGTTTCCACCAGAGGAAGAGGAAACGCACGGTAGGCAGCACAATCATGAGGCCGAAGCCGAAGAGGAAGAATGCCAGGATGCTGAAGTAGACGCCGACCAGTTCGTCAAGGATTGGTGGCAGGTCGAGGCGCCAAGCCCAGCGGGCCATGAGGAAGCCGGGAAGCGCAGCGATGGCCATGAAAGCGCCCAGCGTTGTGTAACTGTAGATCCAGATGAGTCCAGCGACCCATTTGATGATGCCCTTGTAGCCGGCCACGATGGTTGGACAGCCATCGCTTACTTGAGGGCGGCGACGCGCCCCGAGCGTTCAAGTGACCGATGTGGCCTGCGGGGGCCCGTGCACGCAAGTCTGGTAGCTTCCGCCGTGGTCACCTTGGCTTTGGCAGCCTGCCTCGACCCTGGAACAAGTGAAATGCCCCAAGCCGACCTGCCGGTGCCCGAGTGGGATGTGGAGGCGTCCGTTGACTGGTGGGAAGCCTTTGCCACCGGTTTCCAGAAGCGCGATTCCTATCTGCCCGCTAATGAAGACGCCCGGCAGCACCTCGTGGACCGCTTGGAGGCCCTTGGATTCCAGGTGGAAGTGCGGACCTATGAGGCTGGGCCGCGCGGCGGACCCGGGTCTGAAGAAGCGGGTGTCGAGATGTCAGCCATTGTAGCCACGCTGGAGGGCAGCGAATTCCCGGACCGGCGCATTGGATTGGTGAGCCATTATGACACCCAGACCCTGACCTTGCAAGGCGCCTACGACGATGCCAGCGGCGTGGCGGTCGAGATGACAATCTGTGAAGCGTTGACCGCCGTGCAATTGCGCCACACCTTGGCGTGCATCTTCTTCGACGGCGAAGAACAGGGTCTCGTCGCCTCTGACCTCTATGTGGACGACGTTACCGAGG
>JBFJXU010000036.1:0-13100 GCA_041622975.1 Thermoplasmatota archaeon | reverse complement strand
CCGTCGTCGAGGGCGTCGGCAAAGCCATCCATACGGTCATCGGGTGCGATGAGTGTGATGGCACTGGAGCCGTGCAGGAGATGGACGGCGCCGCCTCGTTGCAGCCGCCCCAGGTCTCGTTCGAGCCGCTCCGTGATGCGCCAGGATGGCCGAATGGTGGCAACACTGACCCGGGTGCGGACTTCCAGGTGGCATGCGTCGAGCACGCGCCGGATTGCATCCCTGTCGGGCCCGCCAGCGGGCTGGTAGCGTCGGCACGCGACGAGGACCGCTTCGTGCCTGGTTTCTCCAGTTGCATCCATGATGCGGCGCGCCAGCGCGGAGTGGTTGACGATACCGAGACGTAGAGATTCCCGGATGGTCGGGTCGGCTTCGATATGGGCACGTACGGTAGCAGCGATGCTGGCCACGAACCACCCACGATTGTCCAATATAGGACACTTTTGTCGCCAATCGCCCCATTGTCGTCGTCGCCATCAAATACCCTTGACAGACCGTCTCTAAGCCATGGTCAACCACATCGTCCTCGCGTACAGCGGCGGTCTTGACACCAGCATCATGATTCACTGGCTCAAGCACCACTACGACGCCAAAGTCACCGCCTGCCTCGTAGACCTCGGCCAAACGCCTGAAAGCATCGCGGAAGCCGAAGCCCGCGCCTACGCCAACGGTGCATCTCATTTCCTCGCCCCCAAGGCCCTTGACGCCTTCGTGAACGGCCCCATCAAGGCAGCCATCCACGCGGACGCCCTGTACGAAGGTGTCTACCCCCTAGCCACCGCCCTCGCCCGCCCGGTCATCGCCCAATGCCTCGTGGATGCCGCCCACCAAGTAGGCGCCGACGCCGTTGCCCACGGTTGCACCGGCAAAGGCAACGACCAGGTCCGCATCGAAGCCGGCATCACCGCCCTCGACCCGACCCTCACAGTCCTCGCCCCGCAACGCACCCACCCCATGGACCGCGACGCAGTCATGGCCTACGCCGCAGCCCACAACCTCGACTTACCCCCAGCCAAGAACACCACCTATTCCGTGGACGAGAACATCTGGGGCCGCAGCGCCGAAGGCAGTGGCCTGGAAGACCCCGCTACCGCGCCCCCCGAGGATGCATTCGCCTGGACCACCGACCCCCACGACGCGCCGCCGGAGGGCCACCCGGTGACCATCACGTTCGAAGCAGGGACCCCCGTGGCAATCGACGGCGTACCACTCGCCCTTGGCTCCCTCATCACTCAACTCAACACCCTCGCCGGCGCGCACGGCGTCGGTCGCATCGACCACGTGGAGAACCGCCTGGTCGGCATCAAGAGCCGCGAACTCTACGAATCACCAGCCGCCATCACCATCCTCGCCGCCAAGAAAGCCCTGGAAACACTCACCTTGACGCGCCAAGAAACCCGCCTGGCCACACCCCTGCAGCAAGCATTCACAGACATGGTGTACGACGGCCTCTGGGCAAGTCCGGCAATGCAACATGTGCAAGCGTTCCTCACCAGCCTCAACGTCAACGTCACCGGCGAGGTCAAGGTCCACTTGTGGCAGGGCAAGGTGGCCATTCAGGGCATCACGAGCCCCGTGAGTCTCTACGACCACGACCTTGCCACGTACGGTTCAGGAGATGCCTTCCACCACCAAGCTGCCGGCGGCTTCATCGAACTGTGGGGCCTCCCGCACGCCCACGCCAACCAAGTCCGCGCCCAGGCAAAGACCACGGCCGAGGTGAAGGTGTGACCTGGCAGCCGACGCCCGGCGCCGTTGACCAAGACTTCCTTGCCTACTCAGAGACCACGAAAGACGACGAGCCATTCCTGCACGCCGACCTCGCGGGCACCATCGCCCACGTGAAGGGACTCCACAAAGCAGGCCTCATCGGCGCCCACGAAGAAGACGCCCTCGTGACAAGCCTCCAAGACCTCGCCAAGCACGGCCTCGTCCTTGACCCGGCGCTCGAGGATGTTCACATGAACATCGAGTGCCACTTGACCGATGCACTCGGCACCACGGGCAAGAAGGTACACACGGGTCGCTCCCGCAACGATCAGGTGGCCACCGCCATCACACTGGTTGCCCGCCATGGTCTTGCCGAGGCGGCGCAAGCGGCCACCCTGTTGGCCGAAGCGCTCGCCCACCAAGCCACCCAACACATGGAAACCCCATGGACGGCCACCACGCACGGCCAAGGCGCCCAACCCGCCACCATTGGCTTCCTGCTTGCCGCCCACGCATTCCGCATCCAGGACCAAGCCGTCGAACTGCTTGCGGCATTCGACAAGGTGGGGGAATCACCCCTAGGTTGCGGCGCCGTCGCGGGCACCACACTGCCCCTATACCCCGCGTACACCGCCGACCTCCTCGGCCTGCGCCCACCCCGCAATGCCCTACTTGCCACCGGCTGCCGCGACACGGTGACCACTACTGTAAACGTGGCCGCCGCCACGGGCCAAGTGATTGCCGGGCTCTGCACCGACCTTCTGGCCCTGTTCGGCCAAGGCGCCCTCACATTGCCCGCCGGGACCACGACCGGCAGCAGCCTGATGCCCCAGAAGAAGAACCCAGACATCCTGGAACTGGCACGCGGCAAGAGCCATGCCCTAGCCGGCCCGGCCGCCGCCGTTGCAGCCGTGACCACGGGCTTGGGCTTGGGCTACATGCGCGATTTGCAGGTGGTCAAGCCCCACCTGACCATGGCGCTGGGGGACCTCACATCCACGCTGCGTCTGCTCGCCGCCACGGTTCCCGGTATGACGTTTGCAGCCACCCCTTGGGCCCCAGGCATCACGGCCACTGACGAAGCAGAAGCCTTGGTCGCCCAAGGCGTACCATTCCGTGACGCCTACCACCAAGTGGCAGCCAAGGCCCAGGACCCGCAAGCCCAATGGCTTGCCCCCGACCCTGCCCGCCGTGCTAGCCTGGGCGGACCAGCACCCGTGCAAGTGCGCGAGCAAATCGATGCCCTTCACGCATCTGGCAGCGACCTGACGGAGGACTGCTACTATGCACTCCAAGCCGCAGCCAAGCCATTCCAATTGCTCCACCCCATGGCCGAGGTGGAGGCATGAAACACGTTCTCGGCATGCTGGACGTGGCCGATGAATTAGATGACCTCATCGACCTCGCCGTTCACTACAAGCAAGCCCACGCCATGGGCACCTTGCCCAAGCCATTGGCAGGCAAATCCTTCGTCGTCGTGTTCGAAAAGAATTCCACACGCACCCGCATCAGTTTCGAATTGGGCATCCAACACCTCGGAGGCCTCGTCAGTATCCTCGACTCCGGGGGCAGCCAATTGGCTCGCGGTGAATCAATCGAAGATACCGCCGCCGTCCTCGGCCGCTACGCGGACTGCATCATTCACCGCGCTAAGGACCACAAGACCATCGAAGCGGTGGCCGCACACGCGGGCGTCCCCGTCGTCAACGCCCTCACCGATGTAGAACATCCGTGCCAGGTGCTCGCCGACTGGATGACTCTCTACGAGCAGTGGGGAAGCCTTGCCGGCAAGAACTTCGCCTATGTGGGCGACGGCAACAACATGTGCCACTCCTACCTGCTGGGCGCGCCCCTGGCAGGTATGGACATTGCCGTAGCGACCCCTCCCGGGTACGGCCCGGACCCGGCCATCGTTGCCCAAGCACAAGCGCTCGCCGCCAAGGCCGGCACTAAGGTGCTCGTCACCACGGATGTGAAGGTCGCAGTGGCCGGTGCCGACGCCGTGGCCACCGATACTTGGATCAGCATGGGTGACGAGGAGACGCAAGCCAAACGCCTCGCCGATTTCCAAGGCTACACGGTTACCAAGGAACTCATGGCACTCACCAACGGTGGCATCTTCTTGCATTGCCTACCTGGCCACTGGGGCCACGAGGCCACCAGCGAGGTCGCCCATGGGCCTTCCTCGGTCATCTACGATCAAGCGGAGAACCGCATGTGGGCCCAGATGGCACTCCTTGCCACCCTCACCAAGCCCCAATTGGTGACCGAAATGGGTCAAACCAGACTCATGCAAGCCGCCTGAGGTCCTTTATGTCAAGAACATCCGGCCCTTTATACCCCATGGAAGGCGAGGGACAAGCAATCGCATGGTGAACACCGCCATCATTGGCGGCCGGGGATACCTCGGCCGCGAACTTGTCCGCCTCCTCATCGACCACCCCTTGGTCGACGAGGTCACACCCATCAGCCAATCCGCTGATGGTGAACCGTACGGCCGCTACGTACCCAGCTTGCGCCACGCCGATCTCACGTTCGCTGATGACTCCGCTGCACAAGCGGCCGATGTCATCTTCACAGCGACCCCCAAGGACGCGGCAGCAGCCTACGTCGAGGTAGCCGAAGAAACCGGCGCCACGGTCATTGACCTGTCCCGGGATCACCGCATCCAGGGCATCAAGGACGAAGGCCCCTGGCATTACGGCCTCGCGGACGTGGACCCGCCCGCGAAGGGCACCAAGCGCGTCGCCAACCCCGGTTGCTATCCAACGGCCTCGCTTCTTGCCACGTTACCTGCTGTGCAGAACAACTTGAGCCGCCCCGGCCCCATCATCATTGATGGCAAGTCGGGCGTCAGCGGCGCCGGCGTCACCCCGCGGGCGGACCTGCACTTCCCGGCCATGAACGGCTCCACCCGCGCCTACAAGGTGGAAGGCCACGACCACCAGGAAGAGATGCTGGCCGCCTGCACCCGCGCGGGTGGCATGGGTGGCCTACGCTTCACGCCTCACTTGGTACCCCAAAGCCGCGGCCTGCTGGCTACTGCCTACGTGCCCATCGAGGACGGCGTCACCCAGGACGATGCCGACGCTGCCTACCGCGGCACCTACGGCGACGCCACCTTCGTACGCCTCGTGGAAGAACCCGACACCGCCGTCGTAGCCATGAGCAATTTCACCGACATCGCTGTCCACGTGGACACAGAGAACCGCCTCCTCGTAGCCCGCGGCGCCATTGACAACCTCGTCAAGGGCGGCGCCGGACAAGCAGTCCAGAACCTCAACCACTGCATGGGCTGGGCCCCCGAGACCGGCCTCAAGCACACGGGTGGAGGCATCTAATGCCGGAACTCGCCGTCTCGTCCTTCCAAGTCCCCGGATTCCAATCCATGGGAGTTGCCTGCGGCATCAAGCAATCCGGCCGCCCGGATGTGGCGTTGATTGTCAGCGAGGAACCGGACACGACGGTGGCCATGGTAAGCACGCAGAACCCGTTTGCTGCCGCCCCGGTCCACGTGAGCCGCCAACACGCAGCCAATGGCCAAGCACGTGCCATCGTCATCAACTCCGGTAACGCCAACGCATGCACGGGCCGCCAAGGCCTACGCGATGCCCTCACCATGGCGCGCGACACCGCCGAAGCCCTCGGACTCGACCCCGAGGAGGTCATGGTGGCAAGCACCGGAATCATCGGCGAACCCATGCCCATGGACCAAGTCCGCGCCGGCATCAAGGATTGCGCTGGCCGCCTCGGTGAAGGCACCGGCGACGAAGCAGCACACGCCATTCTCACCACAGACAGTGGACCCAAACAGACCCACGCCGCCATCCAAGTGGACGGCCGCACGGTCACCGTGGCTGGCATCGCCAAAGGAGCAGGCATGATTCACCCCAACATGGCCACCATGCTGGGCTTCATCACAACGGACGCCAGCGTTCCCCCCAAACACCTGCGCCACGCATTGCAGGTGGCAACAGGCCTCAGTTTCAACCAGATCAGTGTGGACGGCTGCGAATCCACCAATGACATGGTGATTACCATGGCAAACGGCCGTGCGGGCAACGAGCCCCTGAACCCCGACCACCCCGACTGGGGATCCTTCCAAGACGCGGTCACCCAGCAGTGCCAGCAACTGGCTAAGATGATCGCCGCTGATGGCGAAGGCGCCACGCGCCTCCTCGAAGTGGTCGTGGACGGCGCCGCCAACGCCGAAGACGCACGCATTGCCGCCCGGGCCGTCGTCTCCAGCGACTTGGTCAAGGCCGCCGTACATGGCTCGGACCCCAACTGGGGCCGCATCGTGGCCGCTGCCGGCCAGACGCGCATCGCCATCGACCCCGATGCAACCAGTGTGTTTGTTGGCCCCGCCAACGACGAAGTGGCAGTCCTTGAAGGCGGCACGCCCACTGGCCGCAAAGACGAGGCCCACGACCGCCTCACGGGCTCCATCGCCCGCCTCCGCATCCACATCGGCACCGGTGACGCCACCGGGACCGCATGGGGCTGCGACCTCACCCCAGATTACGTGACGTTCAACGCTGATTACAGCACCTGAAACCCCCTAGAAAACAAGGAACTGACAAAATGATTGTGACCAAGATCGGCGGAGCCGTCTGCAAGGACCGCGCCGTCATCCAAGAGATCGCTAACGCCTGGAATACCCGCGACCGCCAAGAGCCGTGGTGCATTGTCCACGGCGGCGGCCCGCAACTCACTACCGCCCTGGCTGACCTGGGCGAAGAACCCCGCCGCATCGACGGCCTGCGCGTCACCACGCGCCAAGCCGCCCAAGTGGTCGCCGAAGTGCTCGACGACGTGGGCGCCGACCTCACCAGCCGCCTGCAAGCAGCAGGCGTCCCAGCAGTGCACGTGCCCGCTACCACGGGCGCCATCCACGCCGTCACCAAGGACGAGCCCGCCGGCCTCGAACGCGTCGGCACGTTCACGTCCTTCGACGCCACGGTCCTACCGCACGCCCCGGACGACGAAGATGCCCCTGATGCCGTGTACGTCGTGACCCCCGTGGGTTGGGACGCAAATGGCCCCCTCAATATCAACGCCGACGAAGCCGCCACCGGCATCGCCTCGGCCATCAAGGCGCGTTGCCTTCACCTCGTGACCGATGTCCCTGGCTACATGGACGCCCAGTCGCAGGTCGTGCCCGCCATGACTCCTCGCACCGTGGATGACGCCGTGGTCAGCGGCGTGGCCAAGGGCGGTATGGCCGTCAAACTCCGCAATGCTTGCGCAGCCCTCTCCTACGGGCTGCCCCAGGTGCGCATCGGCGACATCCAGAGTCTCGCCGACACGCACGCCGGCACTCGCATCATCCCGTCGCCATCCAAGGCCGTCGAGGTGGTCCCACGCAGGAAATGATGCTCGTGCAGACTCGACCCATCCCCGCCGTCCGCTCCGATGCCCAGTGGAGCGACGTCATGGTCCCCAATTATGGGACGCCCTCACTCACCATGGTGCGTGGCAACGGCGCCACACTGCAAGACGACCAGGGCAACATGTACACGGATTTGTTGGGCGGCATCGCCACAACCATCCTGGGGCATAATCACCCAGCCATCAATCGCGCCGTGGCTCGCCAAGTGCAGGAACTCCTGCACGTGAGCAATCTCTACGCCCACCCCCAAGGCCTCCGCCTGGCCCAGCGTTTGAGCGAACGCACCTACGGTCACAAGGTGCTGTTCGTCAACAGTGGGACCGAAGCCAATGAGGCAGCACTCAAGGCCATGCGACGCAAGGCTCACGCGGAAGACCGCAGCGACGCCGTCGTTGTGGCCTTCGAAGGATCATTCCACGGACGAACCACGGGCAGCCTGGCACTCACTGGCCAGCCCCACCACCAAGAAGGCTGCGGCCCATTACCCACGAACATCGTCCACGTTCCATTCAATGACCCCGACGCGCTCCGCAGCGTGTTTGCGGACCACGACGTGGTCGGAGTGATGGTCGAATGCATCCAAGGCGAAGGCGGCATCCACCCCATGACCCCGGAATTCGCAGCAACCCTCCGCGAATTGACCGCCGGCGACGAAGTACTCCTAGCCATTGACGAAGTGCAAACCGGCATGGGTCGCACAGGGACTTTCCACGCCCACGAACAATGGGACCTTCGCCCCGACCTGGTCACCATGGCCAAGAGCCTCGGTGGCGGCCTCCCCATCGGCGCGCTGCTTGCCAGCGCCGAATCGGCCCAACACCTCGGCCCCGGCAGCCATGGCTGCACATTCGGTGGCAACCCGGTCGCCGCGGCGGCCGCCAATGCCGTTCTTGACACGATCGAGCAAGAAGACCTCCTGGAACGCGCCCACCGGCTCGGCGAAGACGCGCGCAGCCACCTCGCAGGCGCTGGCATCGAGACCCGCGGCCGTGGCCTCCTCATCGGTGTCACCACCGACGACGCGGCCAAAGCACTCCAGGAGATGCAAGACGCAGGCTATCTCGTCGGCCAAGCCGGCAAAGACGTGGTGCGCCTGGCACCTCCGCTGAACATCCACGACGACGCGTGGACCCTTGGTTTTACAACCCTGACCCGGGTGCTCACCAAGTGACAACCGTGGCCACTCACGCCGACCAAGGACTGGTCAAGGACGCTATAGCCCTGCGGCGCGAATTGCATCAGCAGCCACGCGGCAGCGATGACGAAGGTGACACGCGGGACAGGGTGGCCCATTGGCTGGAAGAGCGGGGCATTGCCTGCCAAACCATTGGTGGTAGCGGCCTGTTGGCCCACCGGCCCGGCGACGGCCCGAAGATTCTGTGCCGCGCGGACTTGGATGCACTCCCCCTCACGGAGGAGACCAGCGCCGACTACGCCTCCAAGCAGGATGGCCTTCACCACGCATGCGGCCACGACGGCCACATGGCCATGCTCGCGGCCGCAATCGTTTCGGCGCCCGCGGGCCCCGACGTATGGGCCCTGTTCCAACCAGCCGAAGAGACCGGCCACGGCATGAAACGATGCCTTGACAGCGGATTGCTAGACCTCGATTGGCACCGCGTGTGGGCAATCCACAACGTTCCTGGCCACGCCCTTGGAAACGTCATCATTCGCGACGGAACCATGGCCCTTGCCAGCACGGGCATTGCCCTCCGATTCCAGGGCGCGACCAGCCACGCGGCGGAACCCGAGAAGGCCCGCAACGCGGCCTTTCCCATCGCGGACGTAGTACCCCAAGTAACCGCGGCCCTCGCACCACCCGGGGATCACCACGCGCGAGCAGCCATTGTGGGCACCAAGGTGGGCGGCGCCCGCTTCGGCACCACGGCGGGCAGCGGTAGCCTATGGATGACAATTCGCGCCTCAACGGACCAAGGCCTCAAAGAAATGGAGGACCGATTAGTGGCCATCGGCCGCGCCGCGGCGGACAAGCACGGCTTGGACCTGGAGGTTCGTCATCACGAGCCATTCCCCGCCACCCTGAACGACGCAGGCGCAGTCAAGGACGCTCGCAGCGCCGCCGGTGCAGCGAGCCTCGAAATCGAGGAATTAGCAGCCCCCTTTGCCTGGTCGGAGGACTTCGGCCACGCAACCCATCGCTGGCCCGGAGCCCTCATGGGCCTAGGTAGTGGAATGGATACCCCCGACCTCCACGCACCCGACTACGACTTCCCCGATGACCTCATCCCCCATGGCATCCGCTTATGGCATGCTCTCATGCAGGTGAACCCGTGACCGTTGACGAACCCCCGAATTCCGGTGCTTGGCTGGAAATTGACGCCGGCGCCATTGCCCATAACATCCACGCATTGCGGGCGGCGTTTGAGCCAGCCAAACTCTGCATGGTCATCAAGGGAAATGCATACGGGCATGGCTACGGTTCGGTCATTCCTGTGGCCGAGGCTGCGGGGCAGCGAGACTTCGCGGTTTTCTCGGCGCGTGAGGCTCACCACGCACTCAACGCCAGTGATGGCAAGAGTACGTTCCAGGTGATGGGTTCCGGTGATGCCAGGAACCTGCCGTGGCTCATCAAGAACAAGTGCCAGGTGTGGCTCAATACCATCAGCGACGTAGCCTGCGCCCGCGAAGCCGCCCAACAACATGGGCGGCTCGCAGTGCACGTCGAGATTGACAGCGGCATGCATCGCTCCGGGATTGACCCGGTCAATGCCTTCGATGCCGCCGTTGAGGCGCACGATCACCCCGACCTGGAATTGGTTGGCGTGGCCACGCACCTCGCCGGAGCCGAAGACCCAGACAACATGCCTCGCATCCGCGAGCAGATGAGTGTGTACCATGGGTTCCTTGACCAACTCAAGGATGCAGGGATTTCGCCGGGCTTACGCCATATGGCAAGCACATCCGCCGGACTCCTGCACGAGGAATGCCGACTTGACATGGTGCGCTCGGGAATCTCCTGCTATGGATTTTGGCCCAGTCGCCACGTCCGCAACGTGGTCGAACCCCGCCGAGATGCCCCTGACTTGAAACCCGTCATGTCGTGGAAGACGCGCGTCATGGCCATGCGCGACGTCAAGGACGGCGAATACATCGGCTACGGCCGCCGCTACGAAGCAGAAGGAGACACACGCATCGCCCTGTTGCCCGTGGGCTACGGCGACGGTCTGAGCCGCGACATCACGAACAATGGCTACGTCCTCATCCGTGGGCGCCGAGCAACCATCGTTGGTGCAGTCAACATGAACATGGTACAAGTTCACGTGGGACACATCCCCGATATCCAAATTGGAGACGAGGCAGTTATCATCGGGCGGCAGGGAGACCGCGCCATTTCCGTCGCCGGATTCACAGACTACAATAACATCATCAACTACGAATTGATGGCGCGGCTCAGTTGGGAATTGCCGCGCATCGTAGTCAACGATGAAGCCACCGAGGAAGACCAAGTGGCGCTGGCCGCGATGTCCCCTAGGTCAACGGATTGAGTCGAGGGCTGCGATCGCCACGGCGAGATCATCTCCCTCCACGAGGAAGATATGGTCGCGGCGGCAACTGGCAGCATCCAAGACATTGACACTCTGGGCTGCTAATGCGCTAGTGACGCTGGCCAAGAATCCAGGCACGTCCGCGGCTTCCGACCGAATGTTCAGTTCAACGAGGCCGGAGCACTCCTCCAGCGGCTCGGCGGGCCCCACGGCCTTGCGCAGGTCATTGATGAGTGCTTCATCGGCCACCACGCGCAGGTCCTCCCAGCCATGGAATACGTGTACACGCTCTTCCTCACCAAGGGCCTTCAAGGCATCCGATAAGCGTCCAAGAAGATCCCATGACGTCGCGTACGTCAGGAGCGCCACGTGCGTCCGCATCTCGACCCGGCTGGCCTTGAGTGCGCCTCGCAAGGCCGCTTCGTGCCCTGAGCCACTGCGGTCGTCACGAATGCGGCGCAGGGCAGTAACGATGGCATCCGGGTGGGCTTTCGTGTCCGCTTCAATGAGTCGAGCCAGCGCCGAGTAGTTGATGATGCCATCATGCAGGCAAGCAGCAACGGCGGGCCGGCTGACCAGCCAGTCTTGGACCTGCTGGGTAACGCTCTGGGTGATCGCGACCACGATGCGAGTGATGCGTCACCCTACTTCACGCCTTACCCTAGGCTTGCATTGGACGACTCAACCTCGTACAAGGCACGCCGGATTCGGGGCACGAACGCCATCACCACGGCTTGCCGCGTCAAGGCGGTTCGGTCCAGCAGGCCATCCGTCAGGAAGCCGATGGCGCCCGTGGTGCCACCGATTCTGGGGTCGCCTGCCACGGGACCAAGGATGGCCGAAATCATCTCGCCATCAAGGGCGCGTCGGGTCACCCAGTCGGGGTAGGAGAATGCGGGGCCCCAGCCGCGACTCTCATGGCCCGTCAGGTCATGGATGACACAGCATTGAACGTCGAAATGGGCTTCAGCATCATGGTGCAGCCCGGCCTCGATGCCCACGGCGTAATCCGCCTGAGGCCATGCATCCATCGCCTTGGCAGCACGGTTGCGAGCGCCGTGGAGTGTTTCGTCGTCGCGGGGCTGTTCTGGCACACCGGATGAAACGCCGTGGCCTTGGACTGCTACCGGAACGTGCAGGATGTCTGCGATGGCGGCCTCCACGCCCGCCACCTTGACGGGATTGGCACTGCCTACTGCGACGCGTACCGCAGTCAGGCGGCGGCCAGCCCGGTCAATGTCTCCCCGTGCGATCCGGGTTGCCGAGATGGGCAGCAAGTCGTCGGCGAGCACGGGCGGCACCACCCGCACGGCAAGAGGTTCCCGGCCACCTTGTTCCCTTGCCACATTGATGGCATCGGCGCCCCCCCTGGTATCCCAACTGACAGCAATGGCGTCAAAATCTCCCGTCACAGCCGGCCCTGATGAATCCTGCAAGGCCTCGACCACCACTTCCCCGGCAAAGCCATGTTCGGCCAGGAATTCACGGACTGTCGCCGCCCGGTTTGACCAGGACGGCATGTTGCGGTCTTGCCGGGCCGCTAGCGGCCCGTCCGTGACGCCAACAAACACGTGGTCGGCGCCGTCAGCCGCCGCTGAGAGGAGCGCTTCGTGGCCGGAATGGAAGGGGTGGAAGGTGCCACCCACGCAGACGCGCACATGCCGCCACCCACCCACGCCTTTGTGGCATCTTCGGTGCAAGGAGAAGGAAGGCCTGAAAGGGGCTCCTGACCCTTGCCCCCTGTGAAACGCGTCGCCATCATCGGATGTGGCAACATGGGCAAGGCCATCGTGGAGGGTTTGCTCCGCAGTAGTTGGACGCAACCTGAGCGCATCGTGGCCACCAACCCAGACCCTGAGAAGGCCGCCGCCATCAGCAAGGAACTGGGCATCCGCTGCACCACGGAGAACAAAGAGGCGCTTCAGGAAGCCGATGTCATCATCCTTGGCGTGAAGCCCCAAATCATCAAGGTAGCCCTCAACGACCTGCGCGGCCGCCTGCGACCTGGCCAGTTGGTCGTCAGCATTGCTGCCGGCATCAGCACCCGGTTCATCGAATACTACACGGGCGAAATCGCAGTGGTGCGCTCCATGCCCAACCTCGCCGTGACCGTCGCCGAGGGCGCCACCGCCATTTGTCCGGGCACCCACGCCCGACGCGTCCACATGGACTTAGCCGCTGAAATCTTCGAGTCCGTGGGTACAGTCGAGGAAGTCGCCGAGTACCAGATGGACGCCGTCACCGGCCTTTCCGGCACCGGACCAATGTACGTTTTCCATTTCCTGGAGGCCATGGCCGACGCGGGCGTCAACGTCGGCTTGTCCCGGGACGTTGCGACCCGACTCTCGGTGCAGACCCTCATTGGCAGCGCCAAGTTGGCCGAACAAAGCGGCTTGCACCCGGCTGCCTTGAAGGACCAAGTATCCAGCCCGGCCGGAACGAGCATTCGAGGTCTGCATGTCCTGCGTCGCAATGCATTCAGCGCCATCGTG
>JBFJXU010000035.1:0-13345 GCA_041622975.1 Thermoplasmatota archaeon | reverse complement strand
CCGCTGTTGGCCTTCGTTACCATGTCAACCACGTCCTTCCGAATACGGGCGGCGTGTAAGGCTAAGCGGCGCAGGGTGGCATCCCGGGACTCCACGAGCCGGCGACACGGGCGGGCCACTTAACCAGAAGGGCCTGACGCGAAACGCAAGGAGCCCCTTGCATCGAGGCCTAGTAGTAGCAACGTTCGGGCCGCATCATGGTATCCAGCCTAAGTCCGCTGCGCGCCAGCCTCGCCTTGGCGGTGGCCCTCGTAGTTGCAGTGCCAAGTCTTGCCGTCAATCCCGACGGCGGTTACACGAACACTCACCACCAGTGGGGGGGCTCTGGCCACTGGTGGACCGAAGCCGCCGACTTTAACGGAGATGGCCTCGACGACGTCGCCCGCATTAGCAATGTCGGCGGCCACCCGTCCGTGCTCCTTTCCAAGGGCAACAACCAATGGGAAGCCGGGGCGGTTTCCGGGCCGGACATCACAGACCCTCACGCCGCGGGCATCGACCTAGCCGACTTCGACAGCGATGGCGATGTCGACATCAAGGTCCGCTGGTACTACGGTAACCAGGACGTGAACCGCATTTGGTTCAACGATGGTGCCGGCCAATTCACGGCTGGTGACGTACTGCCCATCGCATTCAACCATGCCGTGGACGTTGACGGGGACGGCAAGGCCGACATGGTCGGCCGGTCCGGCAACAACATCCTCGTCGCCTTCGGCAATGGCGATGCAACGTTCACCCCCACCTGGGACATCCCCACCGTACGCTCGTGGTCCTGGACCCACTTCGCTGACCTCGACAACGACGGCGACGCCGACATCATGACCATCTTGGCCGATCACAACGTCGGCGCCGAAGTCTACCTTAACGACGGGGCGGGCAACTTTGCCTGGCAGCCCGATGCATCCTTTGGCGCTCGATTCAACGAAGCCAAGTTAGCCGACGTCAACGGCGACGGCAATATCGACCTGGTTGTCTCCGCTTGGATTCTCAAGTGGGGCCCGGGCGAAGTGTGGTTCGGCAATGGCGACGGGACGTTCACCTTCTCGCAGGAACTGACAGTCCCTGGTTTCTACGGCGTGCGCGTACACGACATGGACGCCGATGGCGACCTTGACATTACCCTCGGTTGGAGCGGACTGTACATTTACGACAATGACGGCACGGGGCACTTCGGCGACCCAATCCGAACGGGCTCCAGCCAATCCAACTTCCCTGGCGTAGCCGATTTCGACGGCGATGGCGGCCTTGACATCTACTACCACTCTGGGTACACCCACTTCGTCTGGTACGACACGGACGGCGACGGCATTCCTGACAACGAGGACCTCGACGACGACAACGACGGCGTCCCCGATGACAGTGATTTGTTTCCCAAGAATCCGAATCGGGCGAGCGGCAATGACTACGACGGCGACGGCGTAGATGACGAATTCGATGGCGACGATGACAACGACGGTGTTCCCGACGAAGGCGACGCATTTCCCTTCAACGCCTCCGAGTCCAACGATAACGACGGCGACGGCATCGGCGACAACGCCGACCCCGACGACGACAACGACGGCGTGATGGACGAAGATGACCTCTTCCCAACGAACCCCGACCGCGCCAGCGGTAATGACAACGACGGCGACGGCGTAGATGACGAATTCGATGGCGACGATGACAACGACGGCGTCCTAGACGGCGACGACGCATTCCCCTTCGACCCGTCCGAGGCCCATGACAACGACGGCGACGGCATTGGCGACAACGCCGACCCCGACGACGACAACGACGGCATTGAAGACCACCAGGACCCCGACGCTGACGGCGACGGAAACTTGGACTGCACGCCTGGCGTCGACGACGTAGAATGTCTCGTGGGCTTCGTGCAAAGCGCCGCCGGCCTCTAGTCTGCCAGCGCCTCCTTCTCCCCTTCTTCCACAACCTTGATACCGGACACCAGGTGAGAAGCGCCCATGCGCTTCCTGCTTGCTCTTGCAGTAGTTGGTGTGGCCCTTTCTGGGTGCCTCACCGGCGACGACGCCGACAACAATGACTCCGCCCACGTGGATGCTATGATTCCGGTTGCCCCTCCCCTTGAGGAGTTCCTGGGCACGGTCCTCAACGATCACGCTACAGGTGACGTTGGCCACGCTGGCCACCAAGTGAGCGACCTGCACGCCCAATCCCTCAACCTGGAACTCACGGACTTCAATGACCTGTCCGAGGGCCTCATGACGCCCAGCGGCGGCTACACGGAAGTCCACGTGCGCGGCGACATCGCTGTGGTGTCCAGCCTCACGGGCGCTCGCGCCGCGACGCTCATGGACGTCAGTGACCCCACCAACATGAAGGTCCTGAGCCACATCTACAACCTTGACGACAACTGGGACGCCCGCATCACCGACGACGGCGCTTACCTCTTCGTCGGCTGCCAGGGCTCCCAGGCATTCGACTGCACACGCGTGGAGTCCGGCGACGGAACCAGCGCCGGCGATGTGCGCCCCTGTGCCCCCCTAGTCAGTTGCCCCGGCGGCATTGCAGTCTATGACATCAGCGACCCCGCTAACCCCGCATTCCTGTCCTACCTGCCCATGGGCTTCACCCACAACGTGTTCACCTGGACCATGGACGGCGTCCATTACGTGGCCAATGCTGTGGCCAATATCGCCCGCTTCGACCCCGAGTCCGGTGACTACGAGTTGGTGAGCGACGGCGACATCGAAGGCGTGCATGACATCGCCGTCCAGCAACACCCGCTCACTGGCGAATGGCTTCTCTACACGGGCCAAGCCGGCCACATGAGCATCTGGAACATCGACGACCCCTCCGCCCCCGAACTCATTGGTAGCGTGGACGAGGGTGCCCCCATGTGGCACGAACAGACCCCCATGCCTTGCCTCATCAACGGCCGCCACATCACGATCGGCGCCGGCGAGAAGGGCAGCGGCCTGCCCGAGCCCGTCTCCGTCATTGACACCACCGACCCCCGCAACCCCGTGGAATTGGGCCAATGGAAACTGCCTGACTTCGACGACTTGACGAGCCAGAACAACTACCGGTTCAGCCTCCACAACATCGATGGCAACTGCGCCGGCCAAGTGGCCGTTGGCCACTACCACGCCGGTGTTTGGGTGTTCGACATCAGCACCGAAGAGCGCCTCATGGAACCGGCCACCCTCGCGTACTACATGCCGCACGAGCGTGCGAGCGTCGCCACGGGCAACCTCTTCGTGACCGCACCCATTGGCGCCCTAGTCTCCGCCGATACGCCCAACGTGTGGACGGCTCAATGGAGCGCCGACGGCAAGACCTTGTTCGTGCCGGACATGACCACGGGTCTGTACGCCCTGACGCCCACTTGGGATGTCGGCGCCGACCACGACCACGACGAGTGATTGGCCCGCGGCAACCTGCCACGCTGCCAGCAAGGCAAGCGACCTAGGCGTCGTCTTCGCCCAGTTTCTTGGCAACTTTCTCTTCCGCTTTACCCACCTGCCCTCCGACCCATTCATCGACCGTGTCGATGAGTCCTTGGAAGGAGCGGGGGCTCTTGGTCCGAAGGAATTCCTTCGTCGCCGTGGCTTCGTCCTTGTACTTGTCCTTCAGGGTCTTGTACTGCCGGAACGCCGTCTTCATTTGGTTCTGGACGGCCCGCTCGACTTCGTGGACGTAGTCCCGTGCTTCCATCTGGATCTTGGGCTCCCGGGGTCCAGGGTACACAATCAAGACCTCCTCACCAGCAAACTCGGACAGGCCTGAGACTTGGCCGTTCGGGCTGACGCGCTTGGTACCGAGGATTTTGCCTTCCGAACCGATATCGATCTTCATGTGCGCTCCTGTATGCCATGGCATAGGGCTGTGCCTCCATTTGACCGTATCCAAAGAACTCATGGCCCAACGGGGTGTCGGCCAATCGTGGCGAACACGACCGAAGTACGCGTGGGGTCTTGCAGCATCCTGTTGGTGGGCACCATCCCCGGCTTTGTGCCTGACGGCGACCGAGTCCAATCCGCCTACGACAAGCACCAGCCGGACGCCGTCGCCTTGGGCATCCCCCCAGAGGACGTGGACGGCCTAGCAGCATTGGCAACCAATCCGAGCCTGGCCGAGGAATTCCCTGAACCGTCCCCCCAAGATGAGCGGTTCTTCAGCCTCCTTGAACCATGGGGCCAGACGCGTGTGCCCAGCCCCGACCTAGACGCCGCGTACGCCCGTGCCACTTCGGATGGCGCGCCCGTGTCGGCCCTCGACTTGGATGACGAGGCCCACTCGAGCCTCTACATCAAGACCGTCAACTTCCGCACCGTCATTCGCAGTGGGCGCCTCCTCAAGAAACTCCTCAAGGCAACATTCGACGCCGCGGACGCGTATGACCTGGCAGTTCAGTGGGACCGATTCCAAAACCGCCTCAAGCCACTCATGGCCGTGGAGGCGGCCCGCGAGGAACACATGGCCAACGGCTTGCGGGCGTTGGCGAAGGACCATGCGCGAGTCCTCGCGGTGGTGCACGTGGCACGCTTGGAGGGCGTGGTCGATGCACTCTCCAAGCCAGCCGACCATGCGTCGTCGGAGCCTTGAAGCGCAGCGCCTGGCTCGGCCGGCCCGATGCAGGACGTTTGGGTGGAGAAGTACCGCCCGCGGACCCTCGCCGACGTGGTCGGCCAAGAGGACACCGTGGAACGCCTCAAGGCGTACGTGGCCAGCAACAATGTGCCCCACATGATGTTCGCCGGCAGCCCTGGCACCGGCAAGACCACGTGTGCCATTGCCTTGGCCAAGGACCTCTATGGTGAGGACTGGAAGGGACGGTTCCTCGAACTCAATGCATCTGACGAGCGCGGCATCGGCGTGGTACGTGGTAAGATCAAGGAATTCGCGCGCGTGGGCATGGCGGACCGGGACGGATTCAAGATTGTCTTCTTGGACGAAGCCGACGCCTTGACGCACGACGCACAATCGGCGCTGCGGCGCACCATGGAGCGCTACACCAACACGACGCGGTTCGTCCTCTCCTGCAATTACTCCTCGAAGATCATCGACCCCATCCAAAGTCGGTGCGCGGTGTTCCGCTTCCGACCTCTCACCACGGACCAAGTCAAGTCCTACATCCGGAAAATTGCCAAAACGGAGGGCCTCGAGGTGACAGGCGACGGCGTGGACGCCCTCGTTTTCGTGGCTAAGGGCGACCTTCGTAAGACGGTCAACACCCTGCAAGTCGCCGCGGCACTTGGCGGTACGATTGACGCGGACGCCATTTACAAGACCACGGCGACGGCTCGTCCCGAAGCCATCCGTGAATTATTGGAAGTGGCATTGCAAGGGGAATTCATGCAGGCCCGCACGCGCCTGGACGACCTACTCATCGAGTACGGCCTCAGCGGCGAGGACGTGATTCGACAAATCCATCGTACCGTGTTTGACCTTGCCATTCCGGACGATGTCAAAGTTCGTCTCGTGGACCGGGTCGGAGAAGCCGAATTCCGCATGGTGGAAGGCGCCAACGAGCGGATCCAGATTGAAGCCATGTTGGCCCACTTCGTATTGGCGGGTCGCCAAGCGCAACTCGCCTGAAGACGAGCAGCCTAGTAGGCGTCCACGGGTGCCTTCATGATTTCCCGCATGACGACCGTGGCGTAAGCGCCGCGGCCCAGACTGAAGGAGACGACGGGGTCCTCGTCGACCCATTCGAGGGCCAGTTCACCGGCTCGTTGCAGGATGCCGCGCCGTAGGCCATCGCTGGCCACCTGGGGAAGTTCCCGGCAGCGGAAGTCCCGTGGTCGAATGTTCAGTCGTTGTAGGACGCGGGCTTCCACTTCGCCGGGCTCGCCACTTGCCATGGGGGTATCCATGCCGACTAAGGGAGCGGTGAGGACGGCACGACCTTTGTCGAGTTCTTGTTGGACGCGTCCTTGGTTACGTGCATCCACGGCATGCACCGTTCGGCCGTCACTACCTTCCACGATGGCTAGGTCACCAACGTGGGCTCGGTTCAAGCCAAGCCCCGCGGCAATCCGCTCGGAGACGATGTGGTTGAACACGAACGACTGATGGGCGTGCACGAAGAGTTGTAGCAGATTGTGGGGTAGCGCCTTGAGTGCCCCGCGCCAGTTCTCCGGTTCCTTCACCAGGCGCCGTAGCATCTTGATTTCGAAGTCCAGGCGACCCGGGTAAACGGCGAGTGCTGCTTCGGGGTCGCGGGTGTCCTCGTATACGCGCCGTGCTGCGAAGGCTTCCGCGTGTTCGCCCTCGAGGGGGTTTCCGAGGTAGAGTCGCACGGCTTCCTCCAGGTCATCGGCCACGATGGCAGCCCCCACCAAGTGAGTGACCGGACGGATGCTACCGAAGCGCTGCGGCCCGAAGTATTGGGGCACGCCACCTTCAGCACGAATGACCGCCAAGCAATCCTCGACCCCGGAGGTGTCCGTATGGTCGCGAATCCGTAGGACGAAGCGGTTGCCCATGTGGGCGCCGGCGTAATTGGCCTTGTACGTGCTGCGGGTTTCGACCACCTGCACGTCGTCGAGCCGGCCGAGGTCGTCGATGCGCTCCTCGGGGCACTTGAAGGTGAACCACTGCTCGGTGACGGCGCGCTTGTCCTTCATACCGGCGAACGTCACGTGGCCACGACTGATGCCAAGAATGTTGGCTGCTTGGGACGCGAATCGGTTCGTTTCCCAGTTGGTGAGACGGATCCTGGCTGCAGTGTACTTGCCATCACGCGGCGTGGGGCCGTCGCCAAGTTCAATGACTTGGAAATCAGCGGCCTCGCTGCGCAGTCTTCCACCGGTACCCGGTGTGTCTGTTAGGTACGCAGCCATGCCGAGTGCCACCTCGTCTTGAGGTGGCTGCGGGGCGGTGGCAGCGTCGGGGCTCACTTGAGAGCCTTAACGAAAGCGTCCTCGAAGGCGTCGAATTCGGCCACGAGGTGCTTGATGGTCCGGTTGAGGACCGTCTGGGGCTTGGTCTTGCCCTTGGTGCGCACGTACAAGCGAGGAATGCTCAACTGAGGGTGCTCGATGATGTACTCGGCGAACTCCACGTCCTTGTCGGCCAACAAGGCCTGCTTGACGGGGTTGAGGAGCGTCTCGTTCTCGCCGAGGACTTCGACCTCCAGTTCGTTGCCCTCTTGGCTCACCAGTCGCAGTTCCATGGCGCCGCCGACAAAGGGGTGCTATTTGAAGCGTGGGGTCAGGTGCCGGGACTGAGCGCTCCTTTGGGCAAGGGAGGTAGCGTGGCCGTACGCGGACTAGATGTGGCCGGAGCCGTAGTCTTTGGCGGTCTTGCGGCGGTAAACCTGACCGGTGTCGGGGTGGCGTAGGTGGCCGTCCTTGCGGCGCTGGAGGACCACGCCGTCTACTTCAGCGTGGACGACGCCCATGTCCTCGTGGTCGATGGCCAATTGGGGCCCACCTTTCAGACCCAGCACCTTGGCGCGAATGATGTCGCCGGGGGCGAGCACTTCGCTCAGGGTGCGTAGGTAGTCGCGGCTGGCCTTGCTTACGTGCAGGGTGGCCTCCACTTTGTGGTGCATGCTTCCTTCTTTGCCGCGGACAGCGATGATCTCCACGGAGCCGAATTCGTCGCGGAGGTGGCTGACGCGGCCGATGATGATGTCGCCCTTGGTGACTTGGGGCGGGGAGCGTTCTCCCTTGATGGTGGCCTCCATGTCAGGAGTCACTTGGAGAGTGCCGAAGCGGGCGGCGCGCACGTGAGTGCCGTCGTCGTAGGTGCCATCACCTGGCAGCAGCTCTTCGCTGGTGGCCAGGATGTCACCGGGTTGTTGTATTTCCACAGGCTTCCCACGACCAGACTGATGAAAGTCTTGCCCTACGGCCCTCAAATCCAATGGGGATGAACAAAACGGTTTAATAGTATTGGAATCGAACGGAATACAATGCCTCGTGCCAGAACCATCACGGAACTTGATCCGGAACGCCCGGTTGACGCTTTGCAGATTTTAGGGGCCTCCCGGGTCGAGGCGACCCTCCTGGCAACCCTCCAGGAAAACGGTGCGCTCGGCACGAAGGAAATCGTCGATTCAACGGGTCTACGCCAACCGGAAGTGTCCGTTGGCATGCGAAAATTCAGGCGACTTGGCTGGGTCGAAGCAGAAAGCATCCCTCGCCAAGGCAAGGGCCGCCCCATGCACAAGTACCACTTGGTGGCAAAGAAAACGGAGATCCGCAAGCACTACGATGAGGTCGGCAAGACTAACATCGACCGTCAGAAGCGCGCGCTCTCCACCATCAAAGGTCTCTTCTGATTCTCTGCACGGCGATTTGACCTGCGGCGCCCGGCAAAGCGGGCCCGGCCACGACCACTTCGTGGCACATTCCAAGGAATAAACCGCTGCACACCACACCTGGCCAGGTCTCCAGCGTTGCCTCGAGGCCCTCCGGGTCCTCGATGGCATCCCACTTGGCATCGATGATAGGGTGACCGTTGTCCGTTAGCACGAGGCTCCCGTCGCTGTCGCGGCGCAGGTCTGCGTCAGCCCCCATGCCAGCCAGGCGGCGTAGGATGGGCGTCTTGCCGAGGTCAATGACTTCGATTGGCAGCGCGAAGGTGGACCCAAGATGTTCCACTTGCTTCGAGGCATCGGCTACCACCACCATGGATTTGCTCGCCGCTGCCACGATCTTCTCCCGGGTGAGGGCACCCCCCCCTCCTTTGATGAGACGCAGTTGACCGTCGAATTCGTCGGCGCCGTCGATGGTGATGTCTACTTCTGGGTCCCGGTCCAGGTCAGTGAGCGGGATGCCACCCTCACGCGCAAGTTGGGCGCTGGCGTCACTCGTGGGAATCCCCTTGATGGACAGGCCGTCCTCGCGGACACGGCGGGCCAGTTCCAAGATCGTGTACTTGACGGTCGATCCCGTACCCAAGCCAACGACCATGCCATCCGCAACATCGCGGGCCGCCTCAACACCGGCTGCCTGCTTTAGTGCCTCTTGGTCCACAGCCCCGGCGAACAGTGGCAACGGATGAATAAACCGGTGCGGCGCGACCGCCGAGCACGCGGTGGAGGCCAGATTGGGTGCACACGACCCGCCTCAACATTGAAAGAGGAGGCCAATGTCGGCGAAGCCGTAGGGGCCGGGGCGCGACGTTCTCGAACACCGGGACGCGGTCTGGCCGGGACGCCACCATGCAACTGAGTATCCAAGATCGCGACATTCTGACTGGAATCGGCGGCATCACTGATGTCAAGGCTGCCCGCAGCCTGGTGGAATCCAAATGCGATGACGCCAACAAGGCCAAATTTGCCACCATCCAGACCCCGGAGGCGGTCCTCAAGATTGCCAACGCCATTGCTGTGATGGAACCAGAGGCTGTTTGGTTCAATGGTACCAGCCAGGCAGACCACGAGCACGCCGCGGCCCAGGCCATCGAGAACGGCGAAGAGTTCGAACTGCGGTTGCCGGGCCACACCTGCCACTACGACCTGCCCGAGGAACAGGGCCGCCTCGTCAAGCAGACGTTCTACATCGTGGACGAAGGCGAGAACGTATCGTCACTTGCCAAGAAACAGCCCCGCGAGGAGGCCTGCGACTACCTTGCCAAGAACATGGCCGGAATCATGCAAGGCAAGACCATGCTGGTCGCCCTCTGGAACCGCGGTCCCATCGGCGCCGCCCCCTCTGTTCCCGCCATCATGATTACGGATTCCTACTACGTGGTCCATTCTGGCAACATCCTCTACACCAACGTCTTCGACCACTTCGACGCTGAGGCGAAGCGAGCAGGGACGTTCTTCACCAACTGCCACTCCATGGGTTCCTTCCGCAGTGAGGATGTTCCCAAAGCGCGCGTCTACACGGACCGCAACCACCGGACAACGTACTCCATGTACACCACGTACGCCGGCAACGCCTTGATGCTCAAGAAGGGCAACCACCGCCTCACCGTGGACCTGTGCACGTACGAACGCCGCGGCGAGCAACTCTCCGAGCATATGTTCATCACGGGCATGACCGGACCCCAGGGCCGCAAGACATTCTTCGCGGGCGCTGCCCCCAGTGGCTGCGGCAAGACCACCACCGCCATGGTGGGGACGGACTTCATCGGCGACGACCTCGCCCAGATGTGGATTGCAGACGACGGGACGGTACGAGCCGTGTGCCCCGAAATCGGCATCTTCGGTATCGTGCGTGACTGCAACGAAGAAAGTGATCCCTTCCTGATGCAGTGCCTCCGCGGCGACAAGGAGGCCGAGGTCATCTTCAGCAACGTCCTCGTAGACGGCCAAGGCAACCCCCGCTGGGAAGGCGACGGTTGGTCTTCTCCGCGCGGTGGCAAGAACTACCTCGGTGAATGGACCCCAGACAAGGTGGACGCGGACGGCAACCCAGTCCCCTTCAGCAACAAGAACGCCCGCTGCACCCTGCGCGCCAACAAGATCCACAATTACAACGAGACGATGGCCAAGAGCACCGATGGTGTGCCCATCAAGGTCATCACGTACAGCGGCCGGGATTCGGACACCATGCCCCCGGTGTGGGTCGCCGCCGACTGTGACGAAGGCGTCGTCATCGGCGCCAGCATCCTCTCTGCTGCCACGGCCACGGAGATTGGTGCCAGTGGTGTCAGCCGCCAACCCTGGGCCAACGCACCCTTCGTGCCGGGCCCCTTGGCGGATTACATGGACGCCCAGTTCAAGTTCTTCAACAACGACAAGGTGGACGACGCACCAATTTTCGCGGGTCTCAACTACTTCCTTACCCACGAAGCGCGGGGCGGCGACCCCGGTGAAACGGTTCTCCTGGGCGAGAAGCGGGACGTTCGCGTCTGGCTGTCGTGGTTGGAACGCCGGGCCCACGGCGACGTGAAGGCCATCAGGACGCCCATTGGGTTCATCCCCCTGTATGATGACTTGAAGCGGATGTTCAGCCAGATCATCGGCAAGCCCTACCCCATGGACCTGTACAAGCGCCAATTCAGCCTGTACGTGGACAACATCATCGCCCGCATCGACCTGCAAGCCGAGGCATACCGCAAGGAAGAGGGCTGCCCGGAGCGCATCTTCGAGATCTACGAGGAACAGAAGGCCGGCCTGGTCGCCCTGAAGGAGCGGTTCGGACCAATCGTGACGCCGGAGCAACTCATGGAAGCCGACGCGGTTGCGTAGCCCTGTTGCCGCGCGTCTCTCTGTGCATCATCGCTAAGTAGCCGGTGGGCCCCCCGGGGCCGTGCGCTACCTCGTCTTGATGGTCCTCCTGGCTGGCTGCCTGTCCACGCCCGCCCCCGACTCCCAATCTGAGGCAACGGATGTTGATGGCATGATGTTCTTGGGCACTGATGGCGCCCTCGTCGTCACGTCCCCCGGCGAAGCGGCCGTGCCTATTGGCTGGTCATACCAGGATTGGTTCACGGGCACCTTGCCTCCCGCTTGGATTGGAACGCCCTTCGACCAAGACGTGGTATTGCACGCCGTCAATGTCACGGCCACGTTCCGCGCCGAAGCACCCAATGTGGCGGCCACCCAGGAATCCAGGCCGCAATTCACCCTGTGGTTCGGCACGGGGCCTGCCGGTGAGACGCCCGGGTTGGTGGAGCACGCGTTCCTGCCCGCCCCCCTCGTCTGGATGGCCGGCGACGAAGAAACGGTCACTTTCGAAGTTGATCTCCCCATGGGTGGCCTCGCCGTGGAATCTGGGTGGCAAATCGTCGCTCGGTTGGCCACGTACTTCCCCGACCATGATGGCCAAGTCAGCCTAGTGCTGGGCGACGCCAATGTATCGTGGAGTGCATCTCCGTACGATTCGCGTGAGGCCGGGGCTGGCGAATCCATGACGTTCACGGGCACCCTAACCGGCGGCCGCTGCATGGCGCCGTTGGAGAACAATGGTAGCGCCCGGTCCACGCACGCCTTCATGGTTCCTGACGATGCCACCGGTATCGACGTGCTGCTCGACCGGCGGGGCGGTGCGGGCGCCGGCCCCGACCTGGACATGTTCCTACGCGACGCCAACGGCGACGTGGTCATCTACGCCGCCGGGAGTTCTAGCCCCGAGGCAATCCGCGCCCGGTTGCCCAACCTCGAGGCCGCTGCCCCGGGCGAGTGGACCTTGACCGTGTACAACTGCCAACCCCAGGTCAGCATGTTCGAAGCGACGGTCACTGTCCTGTGAGGGGGCTGGCAGTCGCCGGCTTGGTCGCCGGAATCGCGGCCTTCATCGGTCCGTGGAGCGCAGCCTGGGGCGTCTCCGCCTCCGCGCTGGCACTCCTGATTGGGCTTCTCGTTGCGTTGGTCGGCATCCCCGCGTCGTGGCGGCCTGGCCTCGCTTGGACCAAGCACATCCTGTTGGCCGGGGTATTGCTGCTGGCGTTCCTTCTGCCGGTGCAGGAAGCCGTAGCGGCTGGTCCGACCGTATTGGGGTTAGCCGCCGGAGCCGTCGTGGTGGGCATCGTGGCCACGTATTGGATTGCCAAGTGGCTGGGGGCATCACGCAATTCGGCCATGCTGCTGGGAATCGGCACCGGCGTTTGTGGTGCAAGCGCCATTCTTGCCCTGCGGAGTGCGGTGGGCGCCGACGAGGACGAAACTGCGGGGGCCGTGGCCGTCGTGGTGGCCATGGGAACGTTGGCCTTGCTGTTCATCCCCTTCCTGGCGTTGCTGCTGGGGCTCTCCGCCGAGCAAGCGGGGCTGTGGGCGGGCGCTACAATCCACGCGGTTCCCCAAGCCGTGGGCGCGGGTGTGGCGGCGGGGGGCGACGTAGGGGGTCAGTTTGCAGCCCTGGTCAAGATGGGGCGCGTGGCGGCGCTTCCCTTGGTCGCCTTGGCATTGGCAGGTGGGGCCCGGTTGCCCAAGGAGGTCGTGTGGTTCCTCGCGGCCGCGATTCTGGGTGCCGTGACAAACCTCGGCGCCCTCACGGAGGCGTTGTTGGCCGACGTGCAGCGGGGAGCGTTCCTTGTGGCCTTGGCCGGCCTTGGCTTGCAGGCTGACCCACGGCGCCTAGCCGGCCATCGCTTGTTTGGTGGCGCGTTCCTGGGGTGGGCCGTTCTGGCTGCTGGGGCCGGGCTAGTTATCCTAGCCACCACCCACATACCCTAACGTTGAACGTAAAATTTGTGCGGGACAGTCGCAACAAGAGTCCAAGAAGGGTAGGTCAATGCTTACTCGTGTCTGAACAGGCGCGAGTCATTACGCGGGAGGAAGTGAATCGCGTGCAGCGCTTGCGTGCCTTGGGCATCATGGACACGCTGCCCGAGCAAATCTACGACGATCTGGCCCGACTGGCGGCCCACATTTGCAATACACCAATCAGTTTGGTGAGCCTCGTAGATTACGACCGCCAGTGGTTCAAATCGTGCCTGGGCCTGTCTGTCGCTGAGACGCCCCGCAGCGTGTCGTTTTGTT
>JBFJXU010000034.1:0-13358 GCA_041622975.1 Thermoplasmatota archaeon | reverse complement strand
GACTATTACGACCCGACTAGCGCGTGATGGCAACGGCACCCACATGGTTGTAGAAATGACGGGCTTGCCAGCCGACCGGTACGAAATGATGACCTCGGCGTGGAACGCAGGATTTGACAAACTCGAGGCCCTGCTTGCCACATGACGATTCAGTACTACGTTGCCAGCAGCCTTGACGGATTCATTGCCACCGCAGACCACAGCGTGGATTGGCTGGACGCATTGCCGGCACCGTCCCCCTCATCGTATGAGGCATTCTACGCAGAGATTGATTGTGTTGCCATGGGTTCGTCTACGTACGAATTCATCTTGCGCCACATTGCCGCAGGTGGCAGTTGGCCCTACGACAAACCTTCGTGGGTCTTTACGACGAGGGAACTTGACCGAGTGCCGGGGGCGGATGTTCGCTTCGTCTCGGGCGACGTTGCACACGCCAGAGAGGAGATGCCCAAGCGCGTGTGGGTTGCCGGAGGGGGCAGCCTCGCCGGCCAATTCTTAGACGCAGGCCTGCTGGACGAGATCATCGTCACCATTGCCAGCACCACATTGGGTGAAGGCCAACCGCTCCTGCCCAAGCATGTTGCTCCCGGTCGGCTCCGACTCACTGAAGTCACCCATATGGGGGACGGCTTCGTAGAATTGCGCTACCAGGTTGCACTTGACAAGCGTAAACCAATAGATGGCTAACCTTCGAGGCGCTGGTCCCCCTGTGAATCGCAACCTCATGGCCGCCGTTCTTGCTGCCACCGCCACGGGCATCATCGTCGCCGTCCTCCCGCCGTTCCTGCGGCTGCCGTTACTCGCTGGCTTGCTCTGGCTGACGGTGGGCATCTACGTGGGCATGGCACTCATGGACAACCGCCGCAGCATCAAAGTCGAGGCACTGGGCGGCACCCCTGTCCTCGTGGCGGCACTCCTGTCAGTCGCCTGGCCCTGGCTTCTTGTGGCTGCCTGGGCCGCCCATCCTGCATGGGATCTTCTCCACGGCAAACGCGTCATCAAGACCAAGATCCATCCGAGAACGGTGTCGTTTTGCCTCGTGTACGACGTCTTTGTTGCGGTCATCGCGGCGGGCGTAATCGTCGTGGGCTGATGGGCTGAGCGCCACCACATAGGACCGGCAAAATGGCCACCCCAACAGATTCAACGGATGACCAGCAGTCGGGGAATAACCCGCCACACTTGGTAGATAACAAACATGTACGCTGACTGCCTCGCTCGAGGTATGACTCCGGCACCCCGGGATTACATCTCATTGGCGGCGTTTCTCGGGGTAGTTATTCTCATTGCGGGCATGGGAACGGCGTCCACACTGGGAGCCGCCGATGACTACGGCGAACTGGTCCAACCAGCCTGGGCACCGCCATCCTGGCTTTTTGGCCCTGTCTGGACTGTTCTCTATGCCATGATTGCCATCGCTGGCTGGCTGATTTGGCGCGACGAGAAATGGGGCCTGTCCACCGGCTTATGGGCCGGACAAATGGTGGTCAACGGTCTGTGGAGCCCCATGTTCTTCGCCTGGGAACTACGCCTGCAAGCGTTGGTCTGGATTGTATTGTTGGACATACTGGTGGCATGGCTGATTGCTCGCCAATGGAAGAGGACCGCCGCTTGGCTGCTGCTGCCCTACTTGGCGTGGATTGCATTTGCCACCGTGCTCAATGCGTCCATTTGGTGGCTCAATCGCGCGGCCTGAGCGCTCGGTGGCCCTACATCTGAATGTATTCAGCCAGTTCAATTCCGCCGCCGTACTTGATGTGGGGGTGACCATTACAGAGTGCCTTGGCCGCCGCCATATCGGGTGCTTCCACGATGCTAAATCCATTCACGCCCGAATCGCTGGCGCCACCGAGGAAGTCCTTGGCCCCAAGCGGCGTGCCGCCATCAACAAGGGATGACCCAATAGAGCCTAGCCACGATTCCCATTCGGCCATGGTGGCTTGCATTTCCTCGGGATCCTCAGGGTAGTCTCCGCCGGTGTACAGTAGTGCGAATTTGGTCATGGTATCACGTCGTGCCACGAGGCATACGTGCAGGACGCTATGACGACAAAAGGTTGGGCGTGCTTGACCCATTCATGTGCTAGCGTTGAGTCGGCGCAGGGTTGTCGCACCACAAGGCGTCCCACACCAAGTCTTGGCTCGATTCGTCCAAGGCATGGCGCCGGATTTCTGCTTCCGTGGGTGGGCCACGCATTTCGCGGAACCCGGATGGACCCCAGTAGGATCCCCCGGGGACGTCGTCGGTGGCCGCGCGCAAGGTGGGCCAGGAGCCCTTCTCAGCACTCTGGAGAAACGGCGTGTATGCGATCATGCTGATCTTGTAGGGCAGGGGCATATCCTTGGCCAAGCGAGTCATGCTGACACCAGGGTGGCAGGCGACAGAGGTCACCTTAGAGCCCGATTCCTCCAGGTGGCGCTGCAGCCGCAGGGCAAACAGTAGGTCACCGAGTTTGCTTTGGGCGTAGGCGGTCCAGGGCTGGTAATTGGCACCGGCCCACGTGGCTGGGTCAATGGCACCACGTCGGTGCGCAACGCTGCTGACGGTCACTACACGGTCAGTCACCCGGTCGAGGAGCAGGCGCGTGAGTTGAACGTGCCCTACCACGTTGACGGCCCATTGCGCCTCGAAGCCTTGTGGACTCAGGCGGCGTGGCACCATCATGATGCCGGCATTGTTGATGAGCAGGTCAATGGACGCAGGAGCATCTTCCGCAGCGAAGCGGCGGACGCTATCGAGATCTTCCAAGTCCAAATGGGCAGCCGTAGCGGTTCCACCCCCGGCCGCGTTGATTTTGTCGGCAGCTCGCTGGGCTGCATCGAGCCTCCGGCAAGCCAATAGGACATTGGCCCCACGCTTGGCCAGGGAGCGGGCGGCGTAGAAGCCAATGCCGCTGTTGGCCCCCGTTATCACGACGGTACGGCCAGTCTGGTCGGGGATGTTGTCGGGACTCCAATTCACATGGCGTACTGAGGGACGACCTTCATGAAGGTGCCACTCCAGGCTCAACGGCGAGCACGGGGTGTGGCGCCGCGTGGCCGCGTCGTCGCCGCTTGTGGGGACGAGGAAAGCGAGGCCGGCCGCGTTGCAGGCCGCGTGGATTTCCGAGTGGTCTGCGACGACTCCTGGACCTCGCTTGTTCCGGATTGTGTTTGTGCGCCTGGGAAGCGCAGCACGACCGCTGTACCCCCACCAACTTCGGGCCCATGGTCTACGGTCACGGTCCCCCCGTGACCCTCCGCTACCGCCTTGACAATCGCCAGCCCGAGCCCCGCACGACCCACGGTGTTTTCGTGCTCGTCGCCCACGTTGAACGGCTCGAACAACGCCTGCAACCGCTCTCCGCCTTCTCCTCGGTCCTCAACGGCCAGTTCGGGGACGCCATCTACCATCGCGATTCGGACATGGATACCCCCGGTCGTGAATTGGGCGGCATTGTCTACAAGTTCACGAACGGCGCGCCCAATCCATGCCAAATCCAGCATCGTCGGCGCGTCCTTGCCCTCCACAGAGATTCGCAGGCGATCCTTCAGGTTGAGTTCCTGGCCGGCGTATTCAGCGCATTGGCGGAGGCTGCGGAGGGCCAGCCGACCCTGCGGGCGCAGCGTGCTGCCCTCCTCGAGGTTCAGAAGCGCGATGCTATTGGTCACCACCCGCGACAACCGTTCCGCATTGCGGGCGATGCGCCGGGCGATGTCAGCATCAGGGCTGTCCTCCTGCATGGCCAGGACGCGAGCATCCATCTGGATGGGAGTAAGCGGCGTACGGAATTGGTGGCCCACCAGGCGGAGCAAGCGACTGCGGAGGCGTTGGTCCTCGCGAGACTCACCATTGAGCAGTTGGTCAGGGTCAAGAGTGGATTTGGCGACTTGGACATGCAGCACGACGGCCCAACGCGCTCCATCGTGTTCGATTGCGTTGACACGCATCATGAACCACCGGCGCTCACCGGGAGCGTCACATGGGTACTCGAAGGAAAAGCCGTCGAGCACGCCCGCCAGAACATCCGCGAGGCTCCGCCTGAGATTGCTCAGCCGACCGTCGATGGTCGTGTCCACACTCCCAAGGTATTCCTGTCCCGCATAGCCGTCCGCAGGACCTCCATTTGCGAGGGCGAAGTCGCACCAGGCCCGATTTACGTAGCAAATCTCGCCGTCGATGTTGAGAACGGCCGCGGCGCAGTCCATTCCTTCCAGCGCGGCCGCCTGCGCTCCGGCTGAGAAGGCTGGCTCCATGCCCAGGAGTTGCATCCAAGGCCACTAAGAGTCGATGGCATGGGGAATCAAGACATGGGGCGAGTGGGCTAAGGGGATTCGCGCTATCCTTGGCTTGGCGCATCGGGCTGAATGGGCTGGTGCTTCGTAGTTCGGCGCCACGCAGAAACACCGACCACCCACGGCACGGAGGCCGCGATGGCGAGCGCCGCCAAGACAGGGAGGGGCCCCCAACTGGTGCCGATGAAGCCAACGCCGCTGGCGGCAACGATTGCAATGATGAGGCCACCCTCTGTGCCTCGGCGGCCGGCGCCGAAGTCCGGGTAATCATGCACGCGACTAAGGCCAAGGAGCGAGAGGTAGGAGGTCGCTAGAGCACCGGCCAGCAAATACCGTACGTTGTCGTTGAGTGCTTCGCCTTCGTGCCCGACCGTGGCAAGGACACCGGCACCCGTGGCAGCTACACTGCACACCAGCGCGACGATCAAATAGGACCGCGCCAGACTTGACCGAATCCAGTTGCTCAAGCGTTCACGTGGCACCATTTCGAAGTAGGTGAAGTAAACGCCAAATGCAAACAACATGGCAAGGAACGCGGTGGCACCGTGGGCCCAATTGATGTGGTGGATATCGGCTAAGCCGTTGACTGTGCCGGCAACTGACTCACCGAGTACGATGATCATGAGTAGTCCGAAGCGTTCGCGCAGTCGGCCCTCAGCAAAGGGAGGTAGCGCCATCATGTGGCGCGTCACGCCAATGGGCACGAAGAAGTCGATGGCAAGGCCACCGACTTGGACGAGGGTGCGGGTGACCGGGTCGTGGATGAACGCGCTGGCTGCCCAAATCAAGGCTCCCGCGCCGAAGCCCGCGCCAAGGCGGAGGAACCCAGGCCTGGCTACGGGAACGTGGACGGCGGCGCGCACGAACATGAAAACCAACATGAGGCGTGCGGCAGCGTAACTTAGCGCAAAGCCGGCTGCGGTTTCCCCGCGCCCACCGTGGGCAAACACAGCCATGCCAACAACCGGGAGCATGCTCGCAAATGTGTAGAAGATGTGACTCATGTCCCGGTTCTCGAACCGGTCTGTGTAGAAGGTGTGGCCCATCCAGACCCAGAAAATTGGCAGGCTTAGGAGCAAGTAGTCCGCCAGGCCAGCCCCGTCAGGGTGCTTGGCAAGGCCATGGGCCACTTGAGCAATGGCTACGACGAAGATCAGGTCATAGAACAGATCCAGGAAACCCACCTTTCGCTCGCCGACTTCCTCTTCGCTACGCCAGATTTGCGGGCGTTCCCACCAGCGGGACATGAGCCTGGGTTGCCGATGCACCAGATAAGGGTCACGAGGTTTCGCGAAACGCTCAAGTCGCCGGGCACATGGGCTGCCAGACCATGGGCGAGGGCTTTCCCAGCAGTGACCAAACAAACCAAAATCAACAGGGGCAGACATATTTTCACGACCGGGTTGCTCGACGGCGGTCAGCCACCGCGCTGGCTGCGGTGATGGCCGGTGCAATCGGGGCCGCGGCCGTAAGCAGCGTGGCAACTGCGGATGCAGCATCTTCTTACCATGAAATGCACAAGCCATTGTGGGCGCCCCCGGCCTGGTTATTCGGTCCCGTTTGGTCGGTGTTGTATGTGATGATGGCGCTGGCTGGTTGGCGCATCTGGGTCGGGAATGGCACGGTGCAAGCAATCACCCTGTGGTGGCTTCAACTCGCATTGAACGCGGCTTGGACGCCCACATTCTTCACAGCAGGATTGTGGGGACCAGCGCTGGCCATCTTACTGGCTCTTGATGCCATAATCATTTGGCTTGTCATTACAAATTGGCGCCACCGCACGCCATCTCTTCTTCTTATGCCGTACCTCGCGTGGCTTCTCTACGCGACGGCCCTCACAGGCGCCGTCATTCTCCTGAACAGGTAGCCGTCCTAGTCTAAGGGGGCCGTCGGTCGTATCGCTTCCACGAGCCACCATCCATGCATCCGACGCACATTGAGGTCCGCGAAGCGCGACGACTTGAGGACCGGCAGGAGGTCACGTTGCAGGGATTCAGTGGTGTAGCCGTGGCGGGAGAATAGCATATGCGACGCACCGGTGAGTCCCGGCGGCGGCCGGCGGCCCAGAACCCAAGCCAGGTCATCCTTGGTCATGTCGCCCGCGCCCTCGACCACTAGGAACGTTCCCCCTGGCCGCAGAACACGAAATGTCTCGGCCAAGCCGCCCTCCGGTTTGCTCCAGTGGTGGAATGATTCCGTGGTCATCACGAGGTCAAAGGATTCATCGCTGAACGGCAGCGCCTCAGCAGGTGCCACGCGAAAAGCAAGGTCAGGGTGATTGCGTGCGGCGATGCGCACTTGGACGGGGTCCTTGTCCACGCCCACCACTGAACGGCCTTGGTCCGACAGTAAGGATGCAAGGTGGCCCGGGCCGCAGCCCACATCCAAGACCTGGTGCCCCGCAGGGAAATGGGGCAACAAGCGACCATACACGTGGGCCAGACGGCGCCCGACCAGCCAATCGTAGACATGATGGCCACCCAAAGGTAGGAGTTCGCGCACACGCGGACAAGCAGGTGCATGTTGAAACCTTGGGGCCACAACGCCGTGGGCGAATGCCGCCAACCCACAGCGCGGCCAGCCGCTGTTCCGCCATGACTAAGCCAAGCACTAAACGCAGGGGCCCTAACAGGAACGCGTGCCGGTCCACGAGTCCTCCGTGATGCTCCGCATCCCGCCTAAGGACGCGTTCCAGTTTGTCTGCTGGATTGACGGCCTAGACGAAATTGACTCGAAGGTGCGCGTCGCGGTAAGCGAGGGCACCTTCGGCGAAGGCTTCGAGTGGGAAGAACGCCGCGGCTTGGTAAGTCGGCGGGACCATTGGCGCGTCACGGCCTATGACCGGCGGGGCTTGACCTGGACGGCGCGGACTACGGACGACTCGGCGTCTCTGTCGGCATCAGTGAAGAAGGGCGGGCCAGGTTCCTGCAACGTGCATTGGCGCGTTGAAGGCCCCAGCAGCATTGTTCGGCGCTACGCGGGCCGCATGGATGCCTTGGCGGCATTCCTGGACGACTGAATTACGATACGTTTCCGCTGGCCTCAACGGTCAGCACCCACGCCCATTGAATGCTTCCTTGGGGACTGGTAGCGACCAGTGGCACCTGATGAAAGCCCGGTTTGATGCGCGCGGCGAGGTGCCATTCACCCGACAAGGGCAGCGTAGTCCAGGGAAGGTCCACTTGCACGAACCACTCCTCGGGGACGGTCAACGCAATCAGGGCCTGTTTGCCCGTTGAGGCGGAGAGGGTGGGGCCGCCGGCGGCTGCTTCCACAGTTGTGGGTATAGGTGTGTGGAGGACCGGTGCAGCGCCGGCGGCCCCGATGAGGGGAACAAAAAGCAGGAGAAGGGGGGCAAGGGAGGCATTGGTCATTGTCAACTCGGCGTCATGGTAGCGACCATGTCAAAGGCCGTCAGGGTGCCAGTGGCGCTGGCGGAAAGGGTGACGGCGATGTCGAGGCTTGCGGATTCGCCAGGGGCCAACGTGAACGTAGTGCTGGCGGGGGAGGCGGAAGCATCCCATGAGACCGGGCCAGTCACCTTGTATGCCGTGATGTCAGCGTCTGGCTCTTGGGCGCGCGACAGGCTCACGTCGTAGGATCTGGTCCCCGTGTTCGTGATGTTCACGAGGTCCGAGTAAGCGGTCGTGCCGCCGGCGATGCCCGTGATCGTAACCGAGGCGGTGGCCCCGTCTGCGATCATGGCGGCGAATCCGAGGGCAGATGCTTCCTGGTAACCAGCGCCGGATGCAAATCCAACGTCAGAATCGGCGGCTTCCACGGTTGTGGTAACGGTTTGTGTGAAGGACACGACGCCGTACGCCGTCCCTACACCCAACAGCAATGCGAGCGCTACGAGGCGCTTTCTTGGCAGGGGGAGTGCCATACCCCAAAGTCCGTTTCTCCCCGTATTTGACCAGGTCCCAATTGTATTATATGGGACCAGGGGCGAAGGGGAAAATTGGGCTTTTGGGCCTCCTGGAAAATGACGGTTGTACTCAGCCCAGGTATTCACCAGAGGTGCAAAGGAGGGGAGGGAAAAGGGGAGAAGCAGGCAGCGCGCTGGTAATCAGGCGCGGGTGGCCTTTTCGACTTGGGCGAAAATGGCTCCTCCAAGTTCCTGGGCCTTGGCGCGGAAGCCCTTGACCTCATCCACGGTGAAAGAACCGTGGCCACCCTTCTGGGCAGCGCGGAGGTTGCCGGCCTTGTCGACGCCTACGGTGACGCGGGCATCGGCGACCAGTTCCTCGTACAGGCCGGGGTCAACCAGCACCGTGCCGTCAACCTTGACGAAGGTGGTGCTGAACGTGGCGTTGTCGATGTTGAGGGGCAGGGGGCGATCCTTGCCGTCTTCGAAGACCACGCGGCCGGTCTTGGGACAGGTGGCCGGGAGCTTGGCGCTCAGCAGGGCGGCGAGGGCCGCGATGCTGCAAGCGTCGAACAGGTTGCCATCGTAGTTGAGGATGTGGAGATCCACGAAGACAGCCCAAACGGCTTCTCCTTCCTCAATGCAGAGGGCTTCCATGTCGATGATACCCGATTCGCGCATGGATCGGTCCGTCACACGGGCCAGTTCAATGGCCTCGATGCGAGGGGGACCGGGCTCGAAGTAGGGGCTGGCCATGGGGTTGAGTTCGGCACTCGTCATGAAGTTGCCACGCTTGGGCGTGTCATTGTACGGGGTCTCCACTTGCACCTTCACACCGGCCACGAGTTCCGTGTTGCCGAGTTTCACGCGGGCACTACCCTGGGCCTTGCCAATGTAGTCGGTGGTAATGGATAGGTCGCGGAATTCTTCGAAGCCGCGTCCGTCTTCGCGCTTGCCATCGGCCAAGAGGTTCTTGATGAAGTCACGCTTGATGGTGCTGATAGGGTTCTGCTCCATTAGGCAGCCACCTCCTTCTCGTGGGCCTTCTTGCTCTTGGTGGCTTTGTCGTCGCGGTCCGAGAGGTCCTTTTCGAAGGCAGCCATGATGGCCTTCTTCTGGTATTCGAGGACCTGCTTGCAGCCGTCCACGGCGAGGTCGACTGCTTCGTCGAACTCCTCGGGACTCAAGTGGCCGTCCATCTGGAGCAGAACGATTTCGCCGGTGGTGTGGTTGATGGCGACGGGCAGGTCGGCTTCACCGTAGTTGTCCTCTTCCTTACCCAGGTCGAGGATGACCTTGCCGCCGGCCTTACCGGAGGCAACGGCGCTGACCAAGCCCGTCATGGGGACCCCAGCGTCGGCCAAGGCCACCGTGGCGGCGGTAAGAGCAGCACAACGGGTACCGGCGGCAGCCTCGAGGATCTCCATGTTCACTTCGAACATGGCCCGAGGGTACTTCTCCACCAGGATGACGTTCTCGAACGCCTTGCTGATGACCTCACTGATTTCGGCGCTGCGGCGGTCGGGGCCGGGGCGCTTGCGGTCGTCCACGCTGAAAGCCGCCATGTTGTAGCGGCCGCGCACGACGGCCTTGAGGGGGTTCTGGATGCGACGAGGCAAGGCTTCCTTGGGGCCGTAAACGGCGCAGATGACCTTGTTGCCACCCCATTCCAGGTAACTGGAACCGTCGGCACGGGGAACGACGCCCGCCTCAATGTGAATGGGGCGGATTTCGTTGGCTTTGCGTCCGTCAATGCGGATGCCTTTCTTGTCGATGAGTTGGATATCGGTGTTGGGTACGCCCATTATTCTTCCTCCATGGAGATGGTGGCGTCAACGCCACCGGGTCGCTTGGCTTCGAGCCAAGCGCGCATGCGGTCAGTGAGGCCGGGCAGGTGGGCCTCGTCGCAGATTTTCTGGAATGCTTCCTTAGCAACCATGACTTCGTCAGGGTCGCCGTTGATCCAGATGCGGCCGTTTTGGCCGACGAAGAACCAGCACTCAAGGTAGCCCTTGACGAGGTTCAACATGGAGCCCTTGCGGCCAATGACGCGGGGCACCTTGACGGGGCTAATCTCGATGATTTCCCCGCCGTCGAGGCGGTTGAGGCTGCGGTCCTTCAGGGTCACTTGCACTTTCTTCTGTTCGTCCACGAAGAGAATCTTGCAAAGCACGGCATCGCCGGGCTTGAGGTACTCCGTGGTTTCGCCGAAATCGACGCGCCAGGGGGCCTCCGAGACATGCAGGGGGGCCAGCCAAGGGGCGCGGATGTCGATAATCCAGTTGCCAGGGTTGGCGTCTTGGACGACGCCGACGCAGAGGTCACCGGCGCGCGGCATGTAATGGCCGTGCAGGGGGACCACGTCGACTTTGTCGCCGCGTTCGAACATTAGCCCAGTTGTTGTGGCGACGATTTGGTCGCCGACGCGGGCAGTGCCATCACCCGCTTGCTTGTCCTTGGGGAGGACATCGCCGGGTAGCACAATCTTGTCATTCATGGTATCACTTGGGAATCGGATATTGGTGGTTTGGTCGTAGTTCAATCAAGCAGCCGTGTTTCCACGCTGCCATGGGTTACAGTGTTGAGTCGATCGTAAACTTCAGTCTGGGCCCCGGCAGGGATTCGCAGCACGACGACGAGGCTGCCATCATCCTGCCATTCTTCCTTCCGCATCTCGCCCAGCGTCCGCAGAACGCCGTAAGCTGTGCCCGTGTGTTCGGCGGGAACCCGAACCGCCACGCGGACCTCACTCAAGGCAATGGGAAGGAGCGGCCGAATGCGCTTCATGGCCTCATGGACCTGGTCTTCCACGCGACGTAGTGGATCCGCCTTGAACCCACTTTCATCCAGAGCGCGCTCAATGCGGTCTCTGGGGTGGGGGGTCTTGGTTTGCGGATTCCAGGCATGCCGGGTGATGTGTTCGAGAATGCGGCGCTGCTTCTGCTCGTACATCTTGCGGCGCTGTTCAGTGGTTAATTGAATGTCGCCCTCGGTCAAGATGCGACGGGCGATGGTGGCAACATCAATGGTCTCGAACCCCTTCTCCAATTGTTCCGTGCTTGCCCGGTCGCCTTCGGACCAATCAACGAACACGTCGTCAACGGCCATATGTTCGAGAATGACCGCATCATCCACTTCTTCCTCCTGCTGCAAATCCGGAACAACCTTCTCGGTCACATCCGGGTCAACAAGAATCTCAAATGTGGTGCCAAAGCGTGCCAGCCGGGCGACTACGGCATCATCCAAGGAAACCATCAGTATGCCTCCTTGACCAGGGCAGCCACCGCGTCTTCCGAGAGCCGCGTGAACTCCCGCTCAGTCGTCACGACTGCAATCTCCAGAGCCTCGGCGTTGGGCTTGCCTTCTGCGGCTTGCTTGATTGCCAGCAGGCCCAATTGGATAGCGCCCGCTTCGTCGAGCACTTTGTAGTGTTCCTCAAGGTACTCCATTGCCTTCTGCCGGCCTGAGCCAACCGCGCTTGCATGGTATTCAATCAGGGCACCACTGGGGTCGGTCTCGAATAGTCGAGGACCCGATTCATCCACGCCCGCTACAAGGAGGGCAGTTCCGTACGGCCGCGTACCGCCAAACTGCGTGCAGGCCTGCTTCACATCACAAATACGCTTGACAAGGACGCCGACGGGAACCGGTTCATCATAGGTGACGCGATTCATCTGTGCCTCCACGCGGGCACGGTCCACCAGGCTACGGGCATCGGCCACCAAGCCACTCGTGGCACAACCCACGTGGGAATCAAGGACGAAAATCTTCTCGATGGAGGCGGGGACCGCAAGCGACGTCTGCACGCGCTTGTCCACAATCAACGCCACGCCATCCTCGAAGCGGACACCGAGGGCTGTCGTGCCCCGCTTCACAGCCTCACGCGCATACTCCACCTGGAACAAACGCCCGTCCGGGGAGAACACAGTACTTGCGCGGTCGTAGGCCATCTGCTGTTGCATATCGTACACCTATAGGTGACGAAGGCACCTCCCGGCCGCCCCGATTGAGTGGGACTGGGGGGAAGCGCACACCCCAAAGGGTTCCTTCGCTTACAGGCGCCGCCACTCGGAGGTGCATTAAAAGGGTTGAGGGGAGCGACGGCGCCCGAGTGCACCCCCACCCCGCCTGCCACCACCAATTTCGAGCCACTCGCAACAACCTTCTTTGCAGCCTCGCTTGCCGCATTGTGAAGGCCCTAATCCCGATTGACGGCTCGCAGCAAACGTATGAGGCCATGGACCGGGCATTGGCGTTGTTGGCTGGCACGCCCGGGCTGAAGGTGACATTGTTCAACGTAACGCACGAAGGCTTCGAGGATGCGCCGGAGCACTTGGTGGATGAGTTTGAGGCGGACGAGGACGACGAGATTTTCCCCACCGAGTCCAGCAGTTGGAGCGCCTTGACCCAGGCCGCGGCACGACCTTCGTGCAAGGGACTTAACGTAGAAACGAAGGTCGTTAAGGGAAAGGTGGTGTCCTGCATTTTGGCCGAGTGCGAGTCGCATGACGTCCTAGTGATGCACCGACTTGGCAAGTCGAACTGGAAGGACCGCTTGACCCTGAGTCAGACGGAGCGCCTAGTGCGGACCGCACCCTGTTCGGTCTTGCTGGTGGATTAGCGCTCGATTCGCCGAGCAACGCTCATATAGGGGACCTATCTGGGCGGCTCTATCCGCAGCCCACCCCCCTGGGTGGCGCCCGCGGGAGCCAATGGCTTCCTCGGCCGAGACGCCGGCACTGCCGAACTCGGTTTTGGAGGCAGGTTGCCGCGCGCGGAACTAAGGAGTGATCCCATATGTCCGAAAAACCCCACATGAACATGGTCGTCATCGGCCACGTCGACCACGGTAAGTCTACCCTGGTCGGTCGCCTGATGCTCGACACCGGTCAATTCCCTGCCCACCAGATCGAGGCTTTCAAGAAGGAAGCCGCCGAGAAGGGTAAGGGTACTTTCTTCCTCGCCTGGGTCATGGATGGCCTGAAGGAAGAGCGCGAACGTGGTGTGACCATTGACGTCGCCCACAAGAAGTTCGACACCGACAAGTACTACTTCACGATCATTGACGCTCCCGGTCACCGTGACTTCGTCAAGAACATGATCACCGGTGCCTCCCAGGCTGACTGCGCCATCCTGACGTGCAGTGCCATCGAAGGCCCCCAGGCCCAGACCAAGGAGCACGTGTTCCTGTCCAAGACGCTCGGCATCGACCAACT
>JBFJXU010000033.1:0-13639 GCA_041622975.1 Thermoplasmatota archaeon | reverse complement strand
TCCGGCGGCGGCGGAGGCGGGGGAAGCAGCCCGCCACCTGACGACGATGATACACCACCCCCAACGGACGATGATGACGGCACCGACGACCCTGACGAACCCACTGGTCCGACGAGCCGGGACGTCGCTAACGCCAACCGCGCCATTGCACTCGGCCTCACGGTCACCCGTGAAGGCGGCGTCAACAAGTTGTCCTGGCCAGCCCAGGACGGCGCGGCGGGTTACCAAGTGTGGCGCGCCGACAGCCCGTACAAGTACGTCAAGCTCATCGAAGACCCTGCCACTTCCACGTGGGAAGATTCCGGTGGAACGGCCAAGTCAACGTACCTCGTTACGGCATACTTCCGTGACGCGGCGGGCAAGTTGCTGGGCTTCACCAGCGACCTAGACCAAGGCGTCCCCGGTGGCAAGGACCTCATTGGCAAGCGGCCAGCCGTCCAAGACGACGGCGACGACCCCGCCGAGGACACGCCCTTCGTCGGCGCCATCGTAGTGCTTGCCCTTTTGGCTGGCATTGCCGTCGCACGCCGTAGATGAGTGACGTCGTCCGACGCGTAGCGCGCCGCCGCTTAGCAGCGGGTCTGGTGGCGTTGCTCTTCGTCGGCACCCTCTTCCTCTCTCCCCCGACCTTGGTCTTCACGCAGTTCAGCGTGCTGGGCCCGGAGCCTGACGGTGGGCTCACGGTTCCTGTGACGACTCGCATGGACTTGGGCGACGCCAAGCACATGCAGACCATTCCCCGCCTTATCCAGCCCTGGATTGAAGCCGGGCCCTACCAGGGGCCCCCTGACTTGTCCCGTGGCTCGGTGAGTGTCACGGCCACCATGCGCCACCCTGATCTGCAAGTGCCGGTTGACCTGTTGGTACTGTTCTCCGATAGCAACAACGGATTCCGCTCGGTCGGCTCCTCATTACAACACTTCGAGTACCTCCTCGTCAAGCCAGATGGAACCCCCGACAAGGAAGGCGGCGACACCATCAATGTGGCCATCTCTGACCCGGCGTTTGCCCAGCAGTACTGGTTCGCGCAGGAGGAGGCAAACGCGTACCAAGGATTCGTGGTCGCCAAGCGGTACTTGGCTGAACGGGACAAGGACGGCGACGGCCAACCAGAACGCGTCGTTGCGCTCTCATTGTACCTCTCAGAAGGCAGCCTTGACCGCCCCGATGCATTTGCCTACATGCGTGCAACGGTCACCATGAAACCGGAGCATGACTGGAACGCTACCAATGCGTACACCGAGGCAGCCGGGCGGATGATTGCCGACTTGGTCCCTGCGTTGTTCAAGCAACGGGACCTCAGTCCATTCCTGGGCGTCCAAATCATGCGTGACACGTGGTGGGGTGCCCTCCTGGTGCCGGCCCTCGTCGCCGTCCCGTTACTGGCTGTAGCATTCCAATGGAACACGTTGCGTCGCAATCCCCCTGCTTAAGAGGGTAGGCTTCCTCGTTGCAATCGGTGGCGAGGCGCTTCGACCGGCACCCCATCGACCTGGCCATCGCGGCCGCCGCCACACTGGTGGCTGTGGCCCTATGGCTGCAAGGCCCCGGCCAGTTGACCTTCACCCTGGGTGCGCTGTACCTATTCTTCGTGCCAGGGTACACGCTGCTGTTTGCCTTCAACCCTGCACGCGGCATGGGCCTGCTGCCTCGTGTCACGATTGGAACCATTCTGGGACTCCTTATTGCAGGTATCCCGGCGGCCGTGCTGCAAGTCACGCTGGATGATGCCGGGGTCCATCAACTCCTCGGCTACGCCATGGCCGAAACCACCGTGTTCGGCCTCATGGGTGCCCTCATGTGGTACCGCATGGACCCCGAACGGCGGTGGGTCGTTCGCCTCGGTGGCAGTGATGCGCCCCTCGAAGAACAAGCCGCGGCAGGCGAAGCGACCCGCCGATCGACACAGCGGCAAGTGCAGCGGGTCCAGCGGCAGGTCACCCGGGCTGATCGTCAAGTGCAGCGGGAAGCCGACCGGGCCTTGAAGCGCATCGAGCGCCGCATGAAGCGCCTCGACAAGGCACCACCAAAGGGCCTGCGCCCGGACCAGGACTACGTCGCGCAGATCCTTCGCCGCATGGCTGCCGATGAGGCGCCTGGAACCCCTGAGGAACTTTCGAAGCGGCAGCGTCGCCTGATTGAGGCAGAACTCAAGAAGAGTCGAAGAGGCGCCCGAGCTGGTCGCGCCAAGGAAGCCAGGCGCCGCAAACGCGCCACACAAGCAGAGGAATCTGTTGCTACCATTGCCGCCCTACTGCCTCGGCTTCCCCTTGACACGACGGGCGCAGAAGCGGCGCTCGACATCCTGGCCGCCCGTCCCGGTAACCTGCCGAGCAACGTGGTCCGGGCGGATACCGCCTACGAAGGAGCCCGGGAGCGGTTCGCCGACCGACGCCGTGAACGGGAAGCCCGCGCTGCCGAAAAACGAGCAAAGTATCAGGGAGAGAGCGTCAAGGACCGCGAACAGGTCAGTCGCATCCAAGAGGACTTGGACAAGGCCCGCCGAAAGGAACAGGTACGCCTGGAGCGCCTTGCAGCCACCGTCCGGAAGAGAGAAGCAGCCGCCCTCGCCAACGCAGCCCGGCGGCTGGATGCCTACGAGGATCTCCTGACCGGCGACCCCGGCGATGCCCTACGGGCCAGTGTCGCCGCCTTGTTGGCGAGCCACCTGGACGACCTTGGGCGTGCCCATGTCGCCCATGGTCGACTAAAGGCCCAGGAAACGGACTTGGCGGACCGGCGACTCGACGTAGCCGCTCGCCTGGGTCGCTACGAACACCAATGGACTGACGACTTGGCGGCCCTCAAGGGTGCCGACGAGGACGACAATGAAGTGCGGGAAACCCGGGCCCGGTACGACCAAGGCCGCGCCCGCATCCTTGGCAAAGACGAACGCCTTGCCAGGCAAGCCAAGCACTTCCGTTCACGCGCCGACGCCTACGCCAAGCGCCAGAAGGAAGCGTCCCAGGCGTTGGCGGCGAAGATTGACTCCCTGCAAGCAGAAGCCGACCTGGAGCGCGAGAGGCGGGTGGCTGAAGCAACCGGCGCACCCATGCCGACCCCGCCCGAGCCGGCCCCGGATGTTGACGAGCCCCCGACCTTTGATGCAACCACCGAATCCCCAGCGCCGCCGCGGCCAGGAAAATCCGTCACCAAGGCTCCGCCGGCCAAACCCATCGAGGAGGTCAGTGAGGAGCGCATCCAGGCGGTCATCGACGAAATCCTGCAAGCCCAGCAGGACCGCACCGCCGCCGAGAAAACCGCCCTCGATGCCTTGGCGACGCGCCTCAAAGGAGTCCGCGACGTCCCCGAAGAGGACCTGGACGCGGACATCGAGGCCCTCGATGAAGCGCTGCAACGCCTCGGCGACGCTGACGAGCAACTCCGTCTCGCCCACGCGCGCGCCATCCGGCGCATCCAGCGGCAATTAGCGCACATCGAGATTCGTCGGCGCCAACGGGAATCTGCGCAACGAGAACGGTTAGAGAAGGTGAAGGCACGGCACCGGCGGCGCCGCGAATGGAGCCAGCGACGGATCCGCCGCGCCGAAGACCGTGCCCGTCGCGCCCAAGACCGCGCCATTCACGCCGCAACCCGGCCGGGTCGCCTGGACCCCATCATTCGTGGCCTGAGTGCATGGCAGCGGCGCCAGATCAAACGCGAGGAGCGCGCTGTTGCCGCCATGGAGCGCCGCCTCAACCGCCTCGAAGACCGGGCTCGCCGGCGCACCGAGCGCGAAGAATCCCAACACCAAGCCAAGCAAGACCGTCTAGAAGCAAAGCGGCAGGCAGGCTTGCAAAAGGAAGCCGCGGCAGAGGCACAGGTCCGCCCCGACGTCATCCCCGACGATGGCCTGGACCTCCTGGACTTTGCAGCACGGGACGAAGAGGCAGCCCAAGAAGGCCGCCTCGAAGCAACGCGGGCGGAAATCGAAGCGAGGCGCGATGAAGATGAGCAGGTAGAGCGTCGGACCCTGCGACTCGTCGCGGTCCCTCCCCGCCTCCGCGACCGGTTAACCCTGGCCAAGACACGGCTCGCAAGGCGCCAGCAACGACTACAGGACGCCTACGCCACCATCGTCAGCGAGACGCCCGAACATCGCCTCGGGGCCCTTCTTGCCGAAGCCAAGGACCTCGAATCCCTGCAATACGCCCTGGCGGCGCTCGCCAACCGCGTTGACCGCGAACAGGAGCGGCAACGACGCCTCGAGGAACGTCTGCAACGGAAGGAAGACCGACTCGCGGGCAAGGACGTTGCCCCCCGTGGTCTCGTCGGGCTGATGGCCAAACAGATCAGTTACGCCGCCCGGGAACGGCGGGCCCTCACGCGAATCGAAGAGCAACTCACGCGCATGCTGGCGGTGGAACGGGGCGAAGGCAGTCTCATCGTGGACCCCGCCGAACGCCACGCCCTGCGCCTCGAGCGCCGACGCCAACGACGAGCCCGATACCGACGAGCCCGCCTCGAACAACTCGAGCAACGCGCCGAACGCATGCGACTTCGTCGGGAGGCAGAGCGCCTCCGTCGGCGATCCATGCCGGTGCCCGTCACCCTACAAGTCAATCCCCGCGAAGCCCGCCGGGTTCTCATCACACTCTGGGGCTACATCGCACTCATCGGCCTCGCGGAGGCGGTGACGGCCAATTTCCTAGGCCCATTCACATTCGGCAACGGCGAAACCGCTGTGCAAACAGGTATCGCGCTCCACGTGGGCATTCTGTTTGCCCTCATCCTGCACGGCTACTTGCATGTGCGTGACAGCCGGACTGCATTCGGGCCCCTGCTCGTGGCCATGATGATGGCGCCGCTGATCCGCATCTTCAGCCTCAGCATGCCGGTGGTCACGTTCAGTTTCGTCCAGTGGTTCACGCTCATCGGCATTCCACTCTACATTGCCCTGTTTGCCATTATTCGAGCGCAACGGCTTGACCTGGAGGACATTGGATTACGGTGGCCGGAGCCCAAGTGGTTTGGGCTGGAGGCGGCCGTGGTGTTCTGGAGTATCTTCTTCGGTGCCATTGAACACATCATCCTGCGGCCCAACACCCTGTTCCCCAGCCTGGAACTTGCCTACGTCGTGGCACCAGTCTTTGCCCTCTTCGTGAGCACCGGCCTCTTTGAAGAACTCCTCTTCCGAGGTGTGCTGCAGCGACACGCCCTACGCGTGGTCCGCCCCCAGACGGCGTTCATTGCCATCAACGTGCTCTTCGGCGTCCTCCACATTGGTAACCACAGCATCGCGGATGTCATCCTCGTCTTCTTCGTCGGCTGGGTCTATTCACAGGTGGTCTTCCGCACCCGCAGCCTCGTCGGCGTCAGTATCGGCCACACCGTCGCCAACGTGATGCTGTTCATTGTGGGCCCCTACGCCTTGTGACCCCCGTACCCACGCCCCTGACCGGTGGCATTAAGCGGTGCAAGCCCCCCATTCAGGGGTAGTGATTACCAGTATCACGTCCACCGTCACCACCACCGCCACCACGGCGGCCACGGGGAGCATTAGTGCCATTACAAGTGGCCGCAGCCCCCTCGTGGGTGAAACGGAAGGCGTCGAAGTTGGTGTGTTTACTGGCGATCGCATCACCGGCAGCGTCGTCACCAGTCAATTTGACAGCGCCGGCGGCGGCTTTGAGGTCGTCGTGAACCCGGACCCCGTCAGTTTCACGATTGCCACCGTGGCCGTGGGCATCCTGGTGTTCCTCATGATGCTGCGGGAAGTGGTGCTCGCCTGGCTTGACCAAGAAGCACTCAACCCGTTGCGCCGTAGTCTCAACCTCCGCCTCCGGTCCCTCTTGTTGGCCACGCGGGCGCCCATCAGCAGCTTGCTCGCCATCTTCCTCGTGCTGCTTGCCGACGGCGTGCTCAAGAACCTGTAAAGTAGCCCAAGGCTTGGGTCCCACGTGCGCGTCACGCGGCACCCGTGGGATGTATGGGCTCTCGTACTGGCGGCCCTCACCACGTGGCCCCTCATTGCCCTCGGCATGCCCGTTGTGCCAGCGCTGCCTCTACTCCTGGTCGCACCCGGCTATCTGCTCCTGATGGCTCTACGCCCGCGGCGTCGTGTGAGCGACGACGAAGCGCCCCTTCCGGAAGCCCCACGGGACCCGTTCGAGCACCTGTCGGCCTTGGCTGATGAGGATGCCCTCGACGAAATGGATGCCCTCGTGGAAGAGGCCCGGTACGAGCGGGAACTCGACGACGAAGAGGGGGCGCCCGAGTTCTTGGGCGCCGACGTGGAAAACCGTGGCGTGCCGCCAGCCATCGTCCGGTACCTGGTGGCGCCGGCGCTCAGTGCATTGGTCATGCTGCCCTGGGCGGGGATCGGCCTAGCCGTAGCAGGCGCTGCACTCAGTCCCATTACGGTCCAACTCGGTCTCGTTGTCACCGTCGCTGTCGGCTTGACCGCTGCGTTCAGGTGGTATCAGGTCCCAGTGGAGCGACGCTTCCACTTCCTCGCCGGCGACCGCCCAGATCCGGATGAACTCCTAGTTGCCAAAGAAGCAAGCGACGCCGAAAAACGGGACACGGAAGCCCACATCGCGCGCCGCTTGACCCGCCGCATGGACCGCCGGGAACGCGCCTACGAACGCGCCGAACGCAAGGCCCTGCGCCGCATCGAGCGCCAATTGACGCGGGAGATGAGCAAGGAGGAGGCCCGCGCGGGCAAGCAAGAAGAACGGGTCAGCGCCGCCCGCCGGCGAGAAGAAACCGCTCGTCAGCAGTATGAGGCAGCCCTGCGCTTCGAGCAAGAACGGGACGCCCACCGCCTGCAAGCCCGCCTGGAAGCGGAAGAAGAGCGCCGCATCGAGGAAGAAAAGCGCGGCGAGACTCGACAACAACTCAGCAAGAAGCGGATTGAGGAACTGAGCCGCCGCCGCGAAGTAGAGGAACGCCGAGCCCGCCTGCGTGCGGAGGCCCGCCGCCGCCTCGCCCGCAAGAACCTGGCACGGATGCTTGCCCGCCGCCGCATGCTGGCCCTGCAAGCCGAACGCCTCCGCTTCGACTGGGTGCCCATTGACGCCATTGCGGCCATCATTCTCACCCTCGTCTTGGGCCTGTTCGTCGCCGTAGGCGAAGGCATCCCCCGCGCCATCTACACCTACGCGTACCTCTTCACGGTCCCGGGCTGGATGCTGATCTTCGCCCTATTCCCCGAGCGTCGGCTGGAAGAAGACGAAGTGTTGCAGGACCTGGAAGGACAGGCCATGGAGGTCCAATCCGAAGACGACGTCGACCTCCTCGAGTACCGCGTCCGCAGGCAAGGTGCCGCCATCAGTCGCGGGTCACGCCTGGGCCTGTCCCTCGGCACCAGCGTGATGGTAACGGTGTTGCTCAGCCTTGTCCTTCACTGGAGCGTCGGCGTCACGGCCGAGAGCCTCTTCGTAGCCCACTTGGTCTTCGTCGTCGCAACTGCAGCGATTGGCAGCGCCCGCTGGTTCCGGTTGCTCCCCCACGAGCGGTTCTTCATCCATCTGCGCGTGGATCGCATCAATCTCGGCCATTCGAATCTCGACCGGGTCCTGACCGTCCTCTTCGTCGTCGCCGCCGTTGTTGCTGCAGGCAGCATTTCCTGGGTCATCCTGGGACCAAAGGACACCAGCACGACCGCAGTGTACGTGCTCGGCGCCGAAGGCGAAGGCCGTTGCTACCCAACGGTGTGGGAAGACAATCGGTACCGGGCCAGCGACTCGGTCACTGAGCGTCGCTGTCCGGACCCCATCCCAGACGTCACATTTGGCATCGTGAATCGGGAAGGCGTCGATACCACGTATTGGGTCAGAGTAGTGTGGGCTAGCAATGCGTATACGGTCGGCGCTAGCGGACCGGTCCAGGCGCAGACCGTGGATGAATGGAGCATTACATTGCCCCCCAGTGAGGATGAAACCCCCATCACATTCACGCCCATGTACGAAGTTCCATTCACCCTGCCGCCGCCGCCGTACCAGGGGGTCCAGCACTTGGTCTTCCAAGTGTGGCGTGACGAGCCCCCTCCGCTCCAGCAGACCCGCGCCTACTTCGATGACGTCTACCGTGAAGTCCACTTCGTCGTGGAGAACCACGAGGCGCCTGGCGCATGAAAGTGGTCACGGTCACCAGCAACTACCCGCCGGATACGGGGGGCATCGTGACGGTCGTGGACGAAACCACGCGCCAATTAGCAAACATGGGTCACGACGTCACCGTGCTAGTGCTCGGGCAAACGGGTCAAGGCGACGAGACCGTGAGTGGCGTGCAGGTAATCCGACGGCCCCACCGCGGCCCAGGCGGGTGGGCACCTGGCCTGCGCCGGACATGGCGCTCCCTCAGGAGGTACTGGGCGGACGCGGACCTCATCCACGTGCATGGCTACCACACAATCCTTGGCCCACAAGTGGTTCGACTGGCCCGGCGAACCCACCCGGTATCTTGGTCCACCCACTTCCACGGCCACGGCCACCGCGGCTTGACTCGGCTCGCTTGGCCCGTGCACGACTTCATCGCTGGCCACCTCTTGCAATCCCGCGGCGTCTACATTCACGCTGTGAGCCACTTCGAAGCCGGTCGGTTGCAGGAGCGCCACGGGGTCGTCGCCAACGTCATCCCCAATGGTGTAGCAAGCATCGCAGTGGAGCGCTCGGGCGGCCCGCGCTCAGGCATTCTCTTCGTGGGATTCCTAGAACGCTACAAGGGCGTCCACCACGTCATTGCGGCGCTACCTCAGACAAACCAAACCCTGACCATCGTCGGCGACGGGCCCGAACGGAACCGCCTGGAACAACAGGCCCGCCACCTCGGCGTCGCCGACCGCGTCCACTTCCTGGGCCGCGTCGACCACGCGCACCTACAGGAACTCATGCAGCAGGCGGAAGCCCTGATTCTTCCCAGTCAAGCCGAAGCCTACGGTGTCGTCGTCGCCGAAGCCCTAGCGGCCGGCACCCCCGCCATCGTCCACGACGCCACCGCGCTATCCGAGTTCACCGAGATTCCCGGTGTCATTGGGCTTGATGACCTCACACCGGAAACCATCGCCGCAGCCATGGACGGGCCGAAACCGTCAGTCGACTTGACTGGTCAAGACAAGGTGCTTACTTGGCAAGAGGTGGCACGACGCTACGAGGCCTGGTACGAAACAATCCTGCAAGCCCACCACGCCACACCGCGCCCCGATGGCGCGACAGGATGAGGCCTGCGGGCCAGTACACCAAGAGATACCATGGCATGAATGCCGCACGCCACCACCAGGGTCGGTGCAGGCGCAGGTACCGCCAGCGGTTACGCCAAATCCACTCGGTCGTGGACACGCCGGAACCACTGCTGGACACATCATGCGTCACCACCGTGGGGGCGACGTGGATGGCGTGGCCTGCCCGCTGCATACGCGCGCACCAATCAGCGTCCTCCCAGTACATCCCGTACCCTTCGTCCAACAAGCCCACATCAGCGAGGACGGCCGCTGGGACCAGCATGCAACTTCCCTCAACGCCCTCCACCTTTACCGGGCCACCGGGACTGCCAGGCGACTCGATGGTTTCCCCAATACCCACGTTGGCCAAGCCCCCGCGCACAAATGAACGTCGCATACCCCGCGACAAGACCTTGCCGTCCGGTGTGGCCACCATGGGGCCGGCCACCGTGCCGCACTCCAGGAGGTGGCCAATAGTCTCCGGTCGCAGAATCACGTCATTGTTGAGGATGAGAATCCAATCGGGTGCCATCGCCCACGCGGCCTGTATGCCCACGTTGTTGCCGCCGGCGTAGTAATCGTTGGTGGGATTGGCCACGATGCAATGTCCGGCAGCCGGCGTCCCCGGCTTGATGACCGGCATGGGCAACCGGCGCGCCGCCGCCCACGAACGAAACAGATCCACGGACCCGTCCGTGGAGCCGTTGTCCACCACGATTAGGTGGAACTTCACGCCCTTGGTTGCCATGACCGCATCCAGGGTGGGCAGGGTCGCATCGCCCCGGTTCCAATTGAGCACCACGACCGCGCCGGGCACAACGGCACCAAGTCGCCGGCCCTTACAAGGCGACCGCATCACCTATCCACGCAGGTAACGGTCCCACGGTGCCGTGAAGGTCGCACTCGTATCCAGTGCCGGCGGGCACCTAACTGAACTTTCCCTACTGGCCCATGCGTTCCCGGGTGAGCACCATTGGGTCACTTACCGCGACGCCCGTACCGAAGGCATGGATGCCCACTACGCTGGCCACCTGGGTCGAAATCCCTTCAATTACGCCAGGGAATTGGCCAGTGCGTTGCGTTACCTGCGCCGGCTTCGCCCGGACCTCGTGGTGAGCACCGGCAGCGAGATTGCGATTCCTTACTTCATCGCCGCCAAGGCCCTGCGGATTCCAACCCTCTACGTCGATACGGTCTGCCGCACGACCGGGACCAGCGGAACCGGTCGCGTATTGTACCGAGTAGCTGACCGTTTCCTGGTGCAATGGCCACACATGGCCCAAGCGTATGGCGACCGCGCCGAGCACCACGGAGGCCTCCTGTGATCTTCGGCACCGTAGGCTCAAGCACTTACTTCCCCGGCTTTCCCCGGCTGCGAAAGTGGCTCGACGACTGGGCGGAAGGCCATGACGAAGAAGTCATCATTCAATATGGCGCAGATCCCGAGCCGCCGGAATTTGCCGAGGGCTTCGACTTTGCGCCCATGCACAAGATTGAGGAACTTACCAAGCAGGCCCGATGGGTCGTGGGGCACGCCGGCGCCGGCACCATCCTTACCTGCCGCATGCTGCGCGCCCCGCTGATCGTGATTCCCCGCAAGCCCCCGGATGAAGCCCTCGACGACCACCAAGAAGACCTCGCCAACCGCCTGGACGGGGCGGGGCTTCGCGTGGCCCGGCAGCCTGGCGAACTTAACGCCATCCTACGAACCCCGCCGGACAAAGTACCCCCTCTAGGTGACTCGGAATTCATCCGGGAACTGCGGCGCATTGCAACGGACCTCATGGAGGCCAAGTGACACGCGTCATGGACAAGCGAGCCAGTGTCATCATCGTAACCCACAACGCGGCGCCCTGGATTGATGAGTGCCTTGGAGCAATCGTCGGTCAGAAGCCGTTCGAGGTCATTGTCGTCGATAATGGTTCGACCGACGATACGTTGCAACGGCTGGCCCGCCATGATGTTACCGTCGTGGCGCAAGACAATGTTGGGTTCGCCGCGGGTTGCCATGCGGGTGCCCGGCGTGCCGGGGGAGATATCCTCGTTTTCGTCAATCCTGATACACTCCCCCAGCCGGGTTGGCTCGACGAACTCGTGAAAGCCACGGGGCCCGGGGTGATTACGACGAGCCACGTATTACTCATGGATGACCCTGAGCGCCTGAACGTGGCTGGACTCGATACTCATTTCACGGGAATTGCCTATGTGCGTGGCCTCAGGCAAACGCCCCCGGACCACGCGGAGGACGTCCAGGGATTCAGCGGCAGCAGCTTCGCCATGCGGAGACAAGACTGGAATCGCCTCGGCGGCCTCGACGCCCACTTCTTCCTGTATCACGAAGATACGGACCTAGCGTGGCGTGCCCGTGCCGCTGGAATGACCGTTTCCACCGTGCCCACCAGTCGCATCCTCCATCGCTACGAAGTGACCGGGCACCCCAGCAAATTGTACCACTACGAACGGGGCCGGTATCTGCTACTGCGACGCCACTACAAGTGGTGGCATTGGGCGGTGTTCGCGCCGAGTTTGCTCGTGACGGATGCCTTGGCCTGGGGAATGGCGCTGCGCCACGGTGCTGCCGGGTTGAAGGCAAAGGCAACAGGCACTTGGCATGGCCTACGAGACCCGGTCAGCAAGGTGCAAGGGTGGCAAGCGCGTCTCGCCTGCCGGCGAGCCAGGGTGGCCGCGTTGGCCCCTGGGCCTCTGGGAAAGATAGTGCATGCGGTGGCCAACGCGGTCTACTTGGCCAATTCGTGGTACAAGGCCTCGTAGCGCGTTGCTACTGCGGGCCAGCCCCGATTGGCAACCACGTGCTCCAATGCTGCCCGTTCTTTACCCCCAACCATGGCGGCCTCAATGCACCGCGCCAAATCCGCCGGGTCGTTGGGCTTGGCAATCATCCCAAGTCGGCCGTGATCCACCATTTCCACTACGCCGGGGATGTCGGTTACGACAACGGGTGTACCACTGGCCATTGCTTCCACGACGACGAGTGGGCCATTCTCGGGGCCGGATACACTAGGCAGGACGAAACAGTCAGCCGACCGATACGCGTGGGCCAGGTCATCGTTGTCGTAGTCTTCATGGAACTCTACGTTACGGGCCCGCAGCCGCTTGGCCAAAGAACGGTATTCAGGCACCAGGCCACCTCGCCCGACGACGTGGATTGTAGCATCAAGGATGCGCGCCGCGCGCACGAGGACGTCAACACCCTTGTAGCGATTGGCTTCGACCAGGGCGCCCACGTACACCACGTGCTTGCCCTTGTCACCCCACAACCGGGTCTCGCGGCTCAAAGGATGGAAGCGGGCCGTGTCAACTCCCGTTGGAATGATGTGGCTGCGGTCAAGGACCCTGCGCGGAAGGGGAAGGGAATCACGGTAATTGGTACTCAGGAAAACCACAGCGTCAGGACCGCCTAGTGCCCGCTTCTCCCAGCGACTGTACGCCGCGCGCGGCAATGAATACCACGGCCGCTTGAAACTCCGGCCCTCGCCGTGGTACGTTGCGACGACCTTGGCGTCCGCATCGCAGGCCCACTCAAGCCCGAAGGGGAACGGCGCGTGAACATGGACCACATCTGCCTCCTGGGCCAATTCCCGTAGGCGGCGGCGGTAACGAGGCGCCCAACTGGCGTTGAAGTAACGTACCACTGGGGGAATCCGCTCCACCGTGAATGCGCCCTCCTCGTTTCCTACCCCTTCCGTATCATAGGTGAGCACCGTCACGTCGTGACGGTCTGCTAAGGCCGCGGACAAGTTGGCCACGTAGTTCTGGACGCCACCGACGTGGGGTGGATAGAACGGGCAGGCCTGGACGATGCGCACGGCCAGATTACACCGACCCTCCACTTGGGGGCTCCGCTTCGAACCCTTCAAACCAAGGGGGGCGCCTCGACCGTCATGGAGGACACCTTTGATGCCGTGCACGTCCTCCCCATGTGGCCCGATACAGCGGAGCATCTGCCTGCTGCGGGTCCCCGCATTCACGCTGAGGCACCGGTTTTTTCCAAGCAAAGCCGCCGCCTGGCAACTCTGATGCGCATGCTGCGGGTCCGGCCCGCTCCCACAGATGACGGCAACGTCCTCATTCTCGCTGAGGACGGCCTTTGGACTGCGCTTGGCGGCATTCTGCTGCGCCGTCGTTTGCGCCGGCAGGGTGTGCGAGCCCGACTGCTACTGCACCTACGCTGGTTTGCGCCCCACGAACACCGGGAGCGCCACGCGTATGGTGGCATTATGAACTGGGTCAGCGCCCGACTCATTGCACGCGCGGACAAGGTCGCCTTCAATTCCCAGTGGCTCGCCGACCAGTATCGGCAATGGAATCCGGATCTTTTTGCCCCCGACGACGGCGTCCTCGTGCAAGCAGTCCACCGCGACTTTGCGGCCCCCCGCCGCCGCAGCCCGGGACACGACCTGGTGACTGTGACCGCGTTCAACCTCAAGGACAAAGTGCGCGGCTTGGACCTCATCG
>JBFJXU010000032.1:0-13830 GCA_041622975.1 Thermoplasmatota archaeon | reverse complement strand
ATTCTGGCATCGAATACGTCATTCTGTCCGAGAAGATTAATCCCCAAACAGGTGACGTCATCAGCACGGGCGTGGCCACGGACGCATCTGGTAGTCCACTCCAGGGCGCCATCGACCAAGCCATTGACCCGTACACTCGATCGCGCGCGGACGTGGTCATCGCTGACCTCGAATGGCTCCCGACTGAGGAGGGATTGTTCCGCCTGCGAGCAGTCCTCAATAATCCCGATAACCCACTACTTCGGATTCCTGAAAGCAACCGCGCCAACAACGAGTTGGTGCGCCTGGTGGCCGTTGGGCCCGTGCCCCTCGCGGACCCACGCATCCAGGAACTCTGGGTGGAGGACCTGGACGGCAACGTAGTCGATGACATGGTCGCGGGTCGGTTCTACCGCTTCGTCGCCAATGTTACTAACCGTGGCCAAAGCGACGCCTTGGGCGTCAGTGTGCAATTCACTGCCGGTGCTGGAGACCCCTTCAGCATTCGGTCCATGGACCGGCTGGGCGGTTCGCCCGCGTGGGCGCACTTCACAAGCAGTCCGTGGCAAGCGAGTCTCCGCTCGGATGGTGCAGTCCAATGGCAGATCACTGCAGAGGTGACTACCCAGAGTGGATCGGCCACCATTGAGGGCAAACGTCTGGTATTCGGCGCTCGCGTTGACGAATACGACATGGGCGCGCCGTCGACGCTACCGACGGTTACAATGGCCCCGGGCTCTCGCGTTGAGGTCGCGGTCCCCGTCCAGAATACGGGAACAAACGTGGCTCAACCGGACGCTCGCCTAACCGGGATCGACGGCGTGCGAATCCACGTGCAACGCGGCCCGGCCTTGGTGCCCGGCGAGCACGGCAATATTACAGTGGAATTCATCGCTGGCCCCGAACTCCGATCCGGAACCCCCAAGCTCGAAGTTTTCGCCCGCCAAGACCCGGCGCGAGCGACGTCTATTCCGCTAACGTTCTCCTTCCCTGCTGACAAGCCCCTCGGCGTGCAAGTCCTAGCCCCGGGCAAGGTCAACCCCCTCGACGCTGCCATCGACATGGGCTTCTCCAATGGTCGAGTTGCGCCAGCAACGCTGACCCTTGAACCAGTCTCGGGCCCCGTTACAAGTGTACCTTGGACCGCGGTCGTCCAACCGGGCAGTACGGTGCTTGAAGGAGTGCCACTAATCGTGGACACGGTGGCCCCTCCCGGCACCCATGAAGTAACGCTGCGCCTGCACGCCGACTACAATGGCTCGACCACGTCCTTCCAGGATGTTCATTTCAGCCTAGACCTAGACGAGTATGCGTCCTTTACGGCTGAAATGGACCGTCCGCAACGCCTCGTACAACAGGGCACCACCGCAACCTTCCTTATTGACGTCACAAACGACGGCAACGTGGCCCTTGACGTTAGCATCGATGCTGAAACCGACTCTGGCACCATCGATGGGCCCACATCGGTGGCTCTGGCCCCAGGGGACACTAGGCAGGTTCCGATGCGCGTAACGGCCACCAGTGAAACCGCTACGGGTGAGGTGCGTTTGACCGCTGATGACACGACGCGCATCCTGCCGTGGCGCCTCGACCAAGTGGGTGGCCGTCTGGAGATTCTCGAAGTGGAATCCCCCGATCCACGCCCCGGCACGCCCGGTGTGTACACTGCTCTTGTCCGCAACGACGGGGACGCGCCCATGGAAGCGGACGTGGCTCTTGCCGTCGATGGCGTACTGCACGACCGCTCCGTGGTCCGGTTAGGCGCCGGCAGCCAGCGCAGCGTCGAACTTTCCCACGGTCCACTAGGCGCCGGCGACCACGTTGTCATGGTGGTTGCTCGCCCCGCTGGCAGTAGCCTCGTGCCCAGTGACGCTGGCTTTGACGATGTCGCCGCCAGCCACTTGGACCAAGTGACCTACAGCGACACGAACTTCGCTGTGCCAATTCCGGTGCCGTTTGCCGTATGGGCTCTGCTGGCAGCCATTTTCGTGGCGCGGAGGTCCCGCCGTTGAAGCGTATTCTCGCCGTTGTGCTTTTCGTGGCGCTCGGTGCGGCGGCTCAGTCGGCAGACTGGGTCGGCGACGTCGATGACGACGGCATCCCAGAACCACGAAGCAACCACTGGCGAGCGACCTTCGGCGTGAACGTACCCGAGGACCAAAAGGACACCATTAACCTCCCCGCCAATGCCGTGCTCGACTTGCACGACCTCTTCCGCCGCGCCGGATTCCCCAGCCCCGAGAACGTCCCTGCTCTTACCATGCGCCTGGAATCTGTGCGCGTCTACGAACAGGGTGAGGATGAGCCGCTCCCCGCCGTGGTGAGTACTGACCCGGCCGGCGCACGGGTCGCGTGGATTATCCAGGACCCCGACGTCCGCCGCTACGACATCTACTTCGACACCGCCCTTCACCCTCCCAAGGGTGGGCAGACACTGGCCCCTGATGAGCGGGCCATTCTCAACAACATGGTCAGCCCGGGCCGCGTTCACGCCGCCTACGTTGGCCTCTTTCCGCTACAGGGCGCTCAAGCCTCGTTCGAACCCCGTGCAGTTCACGTGGTGGCGTTGACGAACCAAGCAACCGAGGTTGCGTTCTACGAATACGACGAAGGCATTCAGCGGCGCGCCCAGCCATCCTGGACGACGGAAATCAACGGATTTGGCCAGCGAGCCAAGTACACCGTCGGTTCATTCGGCCAGGAGGCCAGCAGCGGTGTAGTCATGGTTCGTGCCTCTGCGCCCGTCTCCGTTTACGCCGACGTAGGTGGCGGCATGGCTGACGCTGCCTCGGCACCGCCCGTATTCCTACCTGCAGCGGGCGGCGGTTTTGCGGGAACCTTGTTCCCTCCGAGTATCAGCCCTGGTGACCGCTATGTGTACTGCCCCAGCGCCCTCCAGAATGGCACGCAGCCGTGTCAATTCCGTTTGGTGGGTGGACCTGCACCGGCCGAAGTTCCGGTCAACGGCTATCGGGTTGTCTCCCCGGCCGCTGCCGCCATTGAGGCCACCGCCGGCGTCATCGCAGTTCAAGTGGTCCCGGGCAACGGCCAGAATGCGGGAACTGGATTTGCCCAGTGGCCTCCGCTCGACGGCATTGGGCGCGTCCACATGGGCTATGCCCACAAGGCCGACAAGCTTCACCTGGAAAGTCCCGGTTCCACGAACGTCCGCTTCCAAAGTTTGGCGGGTTCGCGCCCCGTGTTGGCGGAGAACCTGGCCGTCGGTTCCGGCCTCTTCGAAGATGAAATTCCGTGGGGGACTTCCTGGTCGCGCTCCTGGCAACGGGAAATGCCAGCAAGTGGCCCGGTGCTCGTACGTTCGACGGGCGATACCCTCCAGATCGCCACGGGGCCAACGCTTGGGTCTGACTTCAGCGCTTACGTACCGGTCACTGGTCGAGATGCTGGTCGCAGCCTGACTTTCACAACGCCCTCGACCGTCGATGGCACTCCGTTGGGCTCCGTGAGTCTATTTGCAACGGAGAACGAAACGCAAATCGCCACCACGCTGGATGGCGTCACCGTGCAGGAAGCCAGTGGCACCTTCCAAGCGCATGACCACATCCGACTCGAGGGTGCCGGCCAATGGCGTATTGCGGCGGACCGCCCAGTGGTGGCGTCTTGGGTGGCTCGTGGCACGTCGGCGTTTGCAGGGCCGGCCCCTGGCGTCATCAACGGCGTCCCGGCAGAACCCCTCACCGTCCAATACAGTGATCGCGCCATCGACCTGACTGGCAAGACCTTCACAACGGGCAAGCCTGGCGAATCGGTCCAATTCCAATTGACGGTCAGCAACAAGGCCCTCGACACGTCGGGTGCCGGCGTTCCTGTGGATGTGGCCATGGAGGTATCAAGCGCTGCCGACTTTGACGTCCTCGAAGTGGTTCCCAGTACATTCACACTAGGGCCCGGGGCCCAGCGCGACGTCACGGTCTTCGCCGAAATCCCTGCCGACGTGGATGCGTCTGCTGGTTCTACTCGAATCGACTTGTCTGCCTTGATTGAGGAAACCGATTTCGTCTTCGAGGAGTCACTGCTCGTGCGCTTCGAGACCCTGCGCCGCGTCGAGGTGAGCGCCGAGGGCTCGACCGGGACCCTACGCCGTGACATTGCGCCCGGCGAATCGACTGTTTACAACGTCACGGTGACAAACCTCGGCACCACCCGCGACACGTACGTCTTGGACTTCACGGAAGCCATCGCGCCCTGGGACCTCTGGGTAGAGTCGCCCCATGGCAGCATCAAGTCTACTCCTCCCCTGGAGCCAGGCGAATCTGCCGTTTACCTCGTGCACGTCAACTCGTCTGCGGACCAGAGCCTGGGCAGCCTCCGGACGACGGTTCAGGCTGCCAGTCAAGCAAACGGGTTCATTCGCGACAAGGTCGACCTAGTGACCGGAATTACCACCGACCGAGATTTCCGCATTGACATCACGGACCCGGTGCAAAGTGTTCCCCCTGGGCAAACTGCCATCTTCGAGGTCATCCTGACCAACCTAGCCGACGCCAACGACGAAATCAAGATTACAAGTCTGGCTGACGCATTACCCCCCGGCTGGCCCAAGCCCGTCGTCACGGTGGTTGGCGTGGCGGACCTTGAGAGTCTTGGTGGCGCTGTCGGCTTGGCCCCCCGGGGCACTGCCACGCTGCAAATCACCCAGCAGGTCCCGGCCGATGCAGCCCCCCTGGCCCTCGCCCTTGACCGCTTCCTTGCCGCTAGCACCTTCGCCCCCGACCTGGAGACGCACTTCGATTTGCGGATTGTGGTGGCACCCGTAACCGGCCTCGTGGGTAGCCTGTCGCCTTCACCCTTAGCCACGGTGCCGGGTGAGCCCAGCAACGCAATCCTTTCCTTGACGTCCGAAGCCAACGTGCCCCTCGACGTGGCCGCGTCCGTCTTGGTTACGGGCGGAATAGGCCAATGGCTCATGGAATCTGAATCAGTAGATTTGGATGACTTCACGCTCTTGGCCGGCGAGACCCTACGGATTCCGGTCACCATTACGCCACCTACGACCGCCACGCCTACCTCGCAAGGCCCTACGGTCCTGTCGTTCGCCGTGCGCGGCGCAGGCATGGAAGGCATCACGTGGTCTGTCCCGGCGACAGTGGCCGAACGGCCTGGTGCTACCATGGATGTCCATGTGGATGCTCTGAGCCCTGGCCGCATCACGGATGTCCCCGTGACCGTGGTCAACAGTGGCAATGTTCGGTGGGCTGGCAAACTCGTCCTCGAGGAGTCCTTGTGGCTTGCGCCCCCCATTGACATCGCTTTGGCGGCGGGACAGAGCCGCGACATCACCATCCCCGTGCATGTTCCATCCTCAGCCGCCGTCGGCTCGGAGGACGTACTCCTGCGCATCACCACCGACCGCGACCAAGTGTTCGAACACGTTTGGTCTGTGCAAGTAGAGGTGCCGACGCTCGCCATGGACTTAGTGGAAGCAAAATCATTGAGTGACGGCCGGACGGCATACATCGTTGACGTGACCAACACGGGCAACGCCACCGCATACGATGTCCGCCTCGCAGCCATGCAAGGCGGCGCGACGGTGGACGAGGTGTTTGCATCACAAATCCTGGGCGGACGAACAAGCCGCATGTCGGTAGTCGCCGAAGGCCCTGCCACGATTGTTCTTGGTGCAAGCCACGACGATGATTTACTCTCCTTAGATGTCGCCGAAGCGGTCCGCCTCGACACACCCACGCCGTGGGTTCTAGTTCCGATTGCCCTATGGATTGGGAGGCGCGCATGGAGTTGAAGGCCTGGCTGCGACGCCACCGCTCTAAGGGTGGTGCCATCGCGTTGGGCGTCGTCGGCCTCGCGTTCCTCTTCGTCGCACTCTCCAACGGTAACTGGAGCGACGGCTTCAACGATCCCATCACCGCTATCACGGTGGCAGACGACGCCGACGGGGACGGCCTCCCCGACGCCTACGAGCAGGTCCTAGGCAGTGACCCCAACAACCCGTTCAGCCTGGGGCGGGATGTACCCGATGGCTGGATTGAACAGGCCCTCGGCGCCGCCGCCGTGTGGGATCGTCCCTCCATCCTGGATGCCCCCGTGCTGGTGGCCAACCTCAGCGACTTGCCACAGCCCATGCGCGGCTACACGCCTACTGTTACACTCTACGAACTGTACCAGCATGAGAAAGCCCTCTACGACCCCAACGGCGGGCGCGGCGCCTGGTGGCTGGTGGAGCCTTCTCTCGATCCCCTACAATGGGACAATGACGGCGACTCCGTGTCCGACGGCTGGCTCGTGGCCTCGGGCCTTGACCCCTGGACCGTCGACATGGACGCGCCGGCCCCCGGCGACCCCCGGATGACTGTACGGGAGAAGTACGACGCAGGCCTCAACGCTGGCACCCCAGACACAGATGGCGACGGCCTCTACGACGCTGAAGAAGTGGCTGGCGCTGCCACCATCGGCGGCCAGCAGACGTTTGCCCCCACCGACCCCCGGCGTCACTCCACGCGCAGCGACGGGATCGCCGATGGCTACCTCGTCCGGTTCGGCTTAGACCCTCACGCTAACCAAGCAGCTGCCACACCGGCAGGCGACGGCGTCACGGTGCGCGAAGCGTACCAGGCTAGCCGCCTCCGTTGCGGAGACTGTGACTGGCCCCAAACGCTGCGGTCGGGTGACGTCATTTCCCCGGTGGATTGGGACAGCAACGGCGACGGCGTTGCGGACGCCTGGTTCCTCCGTTATGCTCCCCAACTGGACCCCCTCGCCGATGCCGCGACGCTTCCCCTCACCAGCACCGCAGCGTGGGATGTCTCCGCGTGGGACGGCACCTCGGGCCTGGTCATTGATGGTGACAATCCGCGCCCCGGTGTGTTTACCACGACCGTGGCTGACCACTACTTCTACAACCGGCCTACAACCTGGAACGAAGGCACGCAAGGCCCATGGTGGGGCGGACTTCCTGCCAACGTTTCCACGCCGCAAGGCGGGCTACCGGTCGCCGTCGCCCTGCGCGGTTGGAATCTCACCGTAGAGGAGAGTGTCGGCGTCCTGCCCGGTGCGCCCACTGAGGAACGCTCCTTCACGAAGGTTCGCGCTCAGGCTGACCCGCGCCAAGCTGACAGTGACAATGATGGCCTTCTGGATGCTGCCGAATACGGCGGCCCGAAGCGCACCAACCCCCTTGACCCCGACACGGATGGGGATGGCCTGCGAGATGGTGATGAACTTGGCCTTGGTACGAACCCGCTGCGCCGGGATACGTCCGGGAGTTACTTGACCGACGGACAGGAACGCGTGCTCTGGGACGGCATCTTCCAGGACGCCTTGGCTGCCTACGCTGCGGACCCCGTGGCCACGGCGGCCCGCTACGCCCACCTTGGCCCTACGGTGACCGCTGCCACGCTCAGCGCCCTAGCCCCCGGTGGCACCATCCACGGCAACACGACGAACATCCTGTCGGCCGACGCGGACGGAGACGGGCTACGTGATGGTGAAGAAACCCAACCGGACCGCTTCAGCCCGCAACCCAGCCAATTTGCCCGGCCACCCACCGACCCTAGCACCCCTGACACGGACCAGGACGGACTCCCGGATGCCTGGGAAGTGCGCTGGTCCAAGGATGTTTACTACGGCTGCAAGCGCCCTTGTCGAGGCGGAAGCATCGCCGGCTGGCCCCTCGACCCCACGAAATTCAACTCCTTCGGCGCTCCAGTACCCGACGCCGACATGAACCTGGCCGATGACCGCGTTGTGACGGCTCCCGGCATCACGCGGACGTTCTCCAACGCCTTGGCTTACCAGTACGATGCCAACCCGTATGTCGCGGACAGCAACGAAGACGGCATCCCTGACATGTTCAGCATCCACTGGGGCATTGAGCACGCCCCTGCGTGGGCCATAGACGGCCCCGAACGGTTCACGACGGAAGCTGGTCGTCTGGGCAACGCGCTCTCCCAGCGCGGCTTTGACGTCACCTTTGGTGCCGTCGCCTTGAGTCCAACGGCACGGGACTGGCCGATCACGGCTGCTGACGACCTCCTTGGGCCTACCCAGGGTCGTGAGAAAGGCTTCTGGCAATTGACCGGCGCCACGTGCGACAACCCGCTGCCCACAACGGGCCCGCGGTCGAGTGTCGGGGTTCCTGGCCTGCCCGACCGCCAAGCCACCGGCTGCTGGTCTTGGGTCGCCTACCCGCTCTCCCAAGACGTCCAGCATGGCACCAATCCCTGGACGCATGACTTCGACGCGGATGGTTTGCCGGACGCCTGGGAAGCCCAGTACGGCACCTCGGCTACGGCCCTCTCGCCCGATGAACCAACTACTGGTTCGGTGCAGGGTGGCTGTCAAGATCCCAGCCGCACGGCCGGCTTGACCCTACCCGCGACCGGCGCCTGCCTCCTCAATCGCCACGCATTTGCTGCGGGCCTGGACCCCAGCGTCGCGGACAGCGACCGCGGTGGCCTAGCGGACTGGTACGAAGTGGTCCTCGGGCAAGACCCGTTGGACCCAGACGACGACCACGGCGACGAGGACTGGGACGCTGATGGCCTCAACAACACGCAGGAATCACTTCGGGGCACCAGCCCCCTCTTACCTGACACGGACGGCGACGGTCTCGCCGACGGTGGCGACTCCAGCCGCCCAGATGGCGGCCTTTGCCACGCCCTCTCCGGAGGCATTGTCCCTGGAATGGCCCACCGGCCTGGCGGCGCGCTGACCGCCACGCAACTACACGACCTCTACGTTGATGCTGGCATCGTGCGGTTTGAAGGTCCCAATTCAGGCTGTCCCGATGGCCAGGCCTTGTTCCTTTCCGAAGGCGTACCCGATGCCCGGGACCCCTCCATCATCCTGGGCGCCGGCACCGACCCCACGAAATTCGATACCAGTGGCGATGGACTGCCTGATGGATGGGTGGTTTACTGGTCCCGCGTCAACGACCTGCCCCTCGACTTGAGCCCGCTGCGCCGCATCGATACAGGTAACCCTGACGGGGACGCCCTGCCGACGGGTCGTGAGTACCGCCAGGACATGCCGTCTTGGTGGTCCGCTGCTGACGGCGTCTGGTGGGGTGGCGCCAACCCCGGCAACCCGGATACAGACGGCGACGCCGACTGGTACACCTCGTCGTTTGACGGCATTGACGGCGTAGATTTCGACAATGACAACGACGGCCTCGTGCGCAGCGACACAGGGCCTGGCGTTGACACCTTCAACGCCGCAATTCTGTCCCCTCCCGTCGACTACCTGGCACTCTGGGATGCCCTTGCCACGCGCGAATCCAGCCACCTCATTGACCAAGACGCTGACCAAGTGCCGGATTGGCTGGACCGCATCGAAGTGACCGTTGTGGATGTGACACTCAGTGAAACCACCTTGCGCAAGAACGGTGAAGCCATTCAAGTCTCAGGCCGCCTCACAAGCGACGCCGGGGCTGTGGGTGGCGCTACGGTGGTTGCCCGCTTGCAAGACCGCGCCGGCAACGAAGCCCCGGCTGGATTCGCCGTCACCGCCACCGATGGGTCCTTCACCATTCCAGTCCGCATTGGACCCAACGAAGCCTCTGCACCAAGGCAAGTCAACGTTCTAGGTGTTGCTTACGGCGCCGGCGACGTTCCGTCATTCGGCGCAGCCACTGGAGCCTTAGAACCCGGTCCGGTGACCGTCCACGTTGACGTGGAAGGAAACGATGACCACCAAGACATCACGCTTGGCGGCCAGACGACTGCCACCGCAACCAAGCAGGTCGGCCCTAAGGGCTACACGTTACCTGATGGCCGCGCCGTGCAAGCTGTTCGCATCCTAAATGGTGCCCCGGACACGCAGGCCAAATCGGTCACGCACGACGTTTCCCACGTCTTCAACAGCACGTATTCACACCCCGACTCCGTTATCGTCACTGCCACATCAAGCATCGCGGTAGAGGTCGCACCAGACCGGATTCTGGCTGGCACTGCCGCTTGGATTAACGCGACGCTGACGACCCAGGACGGCACGGCTCTGCCCGGCCGAACTGTCACGGCAACGAGCGACCTTGGCACTCGGTCTGCCCTCACGGATGACAATGGTGTGGCGTCGATTGCCCTGCCCACGGAGCAGGCCGGTGTCCACGAATGGACCGTCTCCGCCCAATTGTTGGCCTCCGATTCCGGCATTGATGCACCTGCCGCTGTGGCGGCCCCCGTGACCGTTGCCTCAGATCTAGCATGGGCGTCCCCCCGCGTTGGGAGCCTCGCCATCAAGGCGGGTCAGGAAGTACCGGTGGACGCGCAATCCCCGGTAGCCGTACACGCGACCTTGTTTGACCACCGTGGCTTGCCCGTCGCCGAGCGACCAGCCACTTTGACGCTGACCGCGCTCGGCGCTACGACGCCAGTTGCGTCTGTAACTGAGTCCACTGGCACCGACGGCAAGGTCACATTTACTGTCCCCGCATTGACCAATGCGCCGCAAGCAATTCTGGTCGCGCAAGCATCGGCCGCGCCCATCACGGCCGACGACGACGCTGAGGCCCTCCGCTTCTTCGTACTCCCTCGCTTCGAGGCGTCCCTCGATGCCGCCCCCGTGGTCCTGCAACCCGGCGAAAAAGGCCAGTTGGACGTGCGAGTAGTCGTTGCCGGCGAAGCCCGCGACGTCACCGACGGAATCCTGCGCGTTGACACGCTCGGGCGAACGTTCCTTCTTGAAGCCCAAAACGGTCGCTTCACGTACGGCATTGAGCGGGGAGGCCCAAGCGCCCAGGACTGGTCCATCAGGTTCCTCGGCAGCCGTTTCATCTTGCCCACGGAAACCGAGACTGTCCGCATTGTCCACCGGGCCGTACCCGAAGTGGCGGATGTGGCCGCCGACGGCTTGCGTGAGCAAAATGTCACCATTACGGGCCGCTTCATGGCGGCTGGAAAGGGCATGCCGGGTGCTACGTTGGCAGCCGGGTGGCTCGACACGGATGGAGTCGCGGATCTGGCGGGTCAACACGTCACCAAGACCCGTGGTGACGGGCGATGGAGCATCACCCTTCCTGCCCGCGCCGCAGGCATCCATGCCCTGAGCATCCAATACGCGGGCAACGAGACCTTAGTTGCCGCGGAACGCAACGTGGATGCCCACGTGCGCGTTCCCGTCATCCTGGATGCCACGGGCAGCACGGTGCGCTATGCACCCCTTACCGGAGGGACCGGGGAACTCGTCCATGGGTCCATGCGTGATGAGCGCGGGGCTGGCCTCGGCGGCCGCGCCCTCGATATCACCCTACGTCAAGGGTCCACATGGGTGAACACGACGGCCATCACCAATCCTGATGGCCGGTTTGCTCTTGGGCCTGACAACTTGGTGCCGCCTGGTGCATGGGACGTTCACGTAACATACCCGGGAACGGACATCGAGGCGCGCGGTGAAGCCTCGGCTGCCGGCCGCTCCATTCACCAGATTGCCGTAATCATCGACGACGTGCCAACCACGGTCGAAGTCGGCGAGAAACTCAAGGTCACTGGTCACACTCGAAGCCAGGCGGACCTGGAAGGCACGTTCTTCCTGCACGCCCGTTACGGCCTTGCTGAGGCGGGTCGCGGGGCCTTCGACCAAGGTCCCTGGGTCATTGAAGGAACCGTCCCCTACGTGCCGGCTGGCCAACAAGTGTTCACTGTTGGCGGCTCCGGTCCCGACTTCATTGAAGTGGTATCTGGCCGCGATGATGTTGACGTCATCAGCGATGCCCACGTGGTTCTGACAGAAGTGGTTGAAGGCGACCGGCGGATGGTTACGGTGAAGGCGTCCACTGGTGAAGGGAACCCAATCCCTGCCACCCGTGTGACCCTTGGGCGCACGATTGATGGCGTTCTGGTGCAACGAATCCCCGTTGAGATTCGCGACGGCACCGGCTACGCAGAAACACCCGCCCAGGGTAGCCTCAGCGTCATTGCCATCGAGGACCCTGCCCTGCGATTGGGTGCCACGGAGAACGTGGTCACCTACTCTGCCGTGCAGCCTGGACCGGCGCCATGGCCCCTGGCAATTGCCATCGCCGCAATCGTGGCTGCAATCGTCATTACAGTCCTCGCCGTGCGGCGCCCCCGGGTGGCCAAGCAGCGACTCACGCTATCCCTCGAGGAGGCCCTCGGACATCTGCGGGCCAGCCGTCGGGATGCCAACCGTGTCATCCAAGACGTGCACGCTCGCCTGCTCGACGAACTCGTAGCAAGTGGCTTCACCGTGGATTCCTCTCAAACAGCCCGCCGAATCGCTGAGGAAGCCTCCGATCGCTTCGACGTGCGAGTCGCCCCCCTCGCCACCTTGACAAGCCTTTACGAGCGCTCCCTATTTGCCGCGAGTCAGATGGGGCAGGACGACCGTGAAATGGCCATCGCGAGCCTCGAAGCTATTGCGGCCGACCTACGAGGTGCGTCGTGAGGCCACTCGTTGTGGCTGTGCTTGTCGCTGTCGCCGCGTTGGCCTTAGTGGCGGTCTCTGTGCTCATGCAACCTTCCTCCACGGGTGCAGGCTGGGACGATGACAGTGATACCGGGCATTCTCGGCTGACCAACGCCCTGGCGGCCACTGCACAAGTTCACGTCATTGAGTCAGGCATTGGTGTCCTGCCACGAGACGCCGGTTCGGGCGACGTCCTATTCTTGTTCCCCACACACCGACCAACCACTGGTACGGAGCAAAGTCGCGTTGAGGACTTCGTCGCCGCAGGAGGGCGTCTTGTCCTCGTGGCTGACGGCAATCACGGCGCTCCCGTGGCGGCCCGCTTCGGCATCGGGTTCAAAGGATTCCCGGCGGTTTTGCCGCCGGAGCGTAGCGTGCCCTGCATTGATGTGGATGCGGAGGTCGATGGACTGGCAACGCCCATTTGCCTACCGAGTCCCTCGGCTTTGTCCACCGTCACAGGCGATGGGATTGAGGCATTTCGACCCCACCAGGAAGTCTTCCTGGATATCGATGGCAGTGGCGGGCTAAACGTGGGCGACCAAGGGCCCGACAGGTTCCCCATGGTCGCCCGTTTCACGCACGGGAACGGCGACGTTATTCTCGTAACGGACGCCGACCTCTGGCGAAACGGCGTGGTCGCCGAACACTCCCAGAACCTCGACTTCGCCACCGCGGCGGCCGCGGGTCGCACCATCTACTTGGATGCGTCTGCAGCCCCCAGTCACTTTGGCGAGGCATGGATGCAATCCATGCAGCGGGTCATCTCGGCCCCGGGTCCATTCGGCGCGCTAGCCCTTGCTGGTTTCCTCGTTGCCCTCGTGGTATCCGTGGCGGCCTTGCCCATTGCAACGCCGTGGAAGCCCCACAAGGAAGCCGGTGGAATCGACTCAGACCTCGAGGACAAGGTTCAACACTTGCTGGCCGTCATGGCCAAAGGCGAACAGGGTGGACATCCCCCTGAAACATGAGGATCACCATGGCTACAGCCCAGACCACTCACGCACCCGAATTGGCAAACGAGATCAAGCAGATGGCCACCATGGTCCGACGCCTCCAAGACGAAGTTGGAAAGGTCATCGTCGGCAAGCGTGAAGTCATTGAGAAGGTCGTTGTTGCCAGCCTTACAGAAGGCGCACACATTCTGTTCGAGGATTTGCCCGGTCTCGCCAAATCCGTGCTAGCCGGGACGTTCAGTAAGGCGGCCGGATGCAAGTTCAACCGCATTCAGTTCACACCTGACCTGCTGCCGACCGACATCACGGGTGGCCACATCTTCGACCGAGAGAAGAACGAATTCGTCTTCCGCCCTGGCCCCATTTTCACGAACTTCCTGCTGGCTGACGAAATCAACCGTGCCAGCCCCAAGACCCAATCGGCCATGCTGGAAGCCATGGCTGAAAAACAGGTGTCCGTAGAAGGCAAGACACACCGGTTGGAAGCCCCGTTCGT
>JBFJXU010000031.1:0-14132 GCA_041622975.1 Thermoplasmatota archaeon | reverse complement strand
CGCGTGGTCCAAGTCAGGCCATTGTCATGACTGACCGCGAGCCAAGGGCCGCCGAAGCCACCCTCCACGTCCAGGCTTCCCTCGTACGAGCAACTGCTGCGGCCAGGGACATACACGGTGCCATCGGGCGCTGCCGTGATGTGCCCATGTAGCCCGGCACGGCAGGTGTCCGTGGACTCCGTGGAGCCGTCCGTGAAGGGATTGGATTCGCTGGTGTATGGGAACGTGAGGCCGCCATCAATGCTGATGGCTACGCGGCTGTCAGCGATGGCGTTGTAGGCATAGTACACCACGTTGGGGTAGGTGGCGCCGGCTTCAATGGGGCTGCCCTCAACGAAGGGACCGGTGGTAATCTTCTGGTGGTCATTCACGGGGGCACCGCAGGCCACGGGGTTGGTCATCCAGGAGGCGCCACCGTCGTCACTCCACGACAGCCACGAGCAGCCAAGGTAGAGTTGGTTCGAGTATACGCGATCCGTCACTGTATCCACCCACAGCATGGGGTCCAGCGTGGTAGGCGCAGAAGCGGTCGTGCTCACATCGTGCCACGTCCGGCCGTCGTCTAGGCTCTTCATCGTGAGTTCGAAGGCCTGGAACCACAGCGCACCATCGCTCGTGACGCCAATGGTGGGCTCGGCTCCGGGCTCACCCACCGGTTCGACGCGCCATGCCAGGGCCATCGGTTCATCGGCGGGCATCGGCACTGTTCCAGGGTCACTTTCCAGGCAGCCGGCGAGGGCGACCAGCAGCAGGGGTGCGGCAATCAGGATGCGCATAGCCGCGGCTGACAGGCCTGGATGTTAAGCATTGTCAGGGCGCGACACGCGCTCGTCCTGGCGGGCCGACTTAGAGGACGAAGTCGATGCCAGTCTGCTCGGACTGTTGCGCCTTGGTGTTGGCTGGCCCCAGGATTTGGCGGCTCTTGACGCCCGTGATGACCAGCATGGCGCGAATGGTGCGGTCGAGGTTGGGGTCAATGCTGGTACCCCAGATGATTCGGGCATCAGGGTTGATGCGGCTGTAGATTTCTTCCACGACGCGCTCTGCTTCTTGCAGGGTCATGTCGCTGCCACCGACCACGTTGACAAGGGCGCCTTGGGCATCCGTGATGTCAATGTCGAGCAAGGGGCTGTTGAGGGCTTCGAGAACTGCTTCCACGGCGCGGTCTTCGCCATCGGATTCACCGAGGCCAATCATGGCCACGCCACCGCGCTTCATGATGGTCTTCAGGTCGGCGAAGTCAAGGTTCACCAAGCCAGGCTTGGTGATCATCTCGGTGATGCCCTTGATGGAGCGCATCAGGAGTTCATCGGCGACCTTGAATGCGGCCTGCAGGGGTAGGCGGGGAGCGATTTCGAGGAGTTTGTCGTTGGGAATGACAATGACGGTGTCGCACACGTCGCGCAGGCGGGCAAGACCCGCTTCGGCATTCTCCATGCGGACCGCGCCTTCCACGCTGAAGGGAAGGGTAGCAACGGCGATGGTGAGGGCACCTGCTTCGCGGGCCAACTTGGCGACCACGGGGGCGCTGCCGGTGCCGGTGCCGCCGCCGAGGCCGCACGTGACGAAGACCATGTCGCCACCACTGACGCTGTTGCGGATGTCCTCCTCGGTTTCCATGGCGGCTTCTTCACCCACTTGGGGAAGGCTGCCGGCGCCAAGGCCACGGGTGATGTGGCGGCCGATGAGAATCTTGTGAGGGGCACGTACGGTGAGGAGGTGCTGGGCGTCCGTGTTGACGGCCACGAGATCCACGTCGCCGAGGTCTTCTTCGCTGCAGCGTTGAATCGTGTTGGTACCAGCGCCACCGCAGCCGAACACCTTGATCTTGGTCGTCAGCGCGTGTAGCATTTGGTGCAGTTCGTCCTCCTGCGTGTTGGAGGTGTTGTGGCCGTTGTGGGTGGCGGCCATTGGTCGTACTGCTGCTCCTTCGTCCTCTGCGCGGGCCACCGCCTCACGGATGATGTCTTTCATAGTGCGTCCCCGGCCTTTCGGCCTGCTTAGGGAGTCGCACGAGGGCCCCAGATAAGGACTTGGCGGCGATTCAGGTGGGACGAAGGAATTCCGCCCAAGCGCGTGCAGCGTTTTCACGATTGACCGGATGGGCTTGGATTCGGATGCGGACCTGGATGGTATCGTCCCCCGCGCTCGGCGTGGCTGTGCCTTTAGCCGCGTCTTGCTTGCCGTACCGCAGGTACACAGTTCCCTCGTCATCCATACGGGTGTCGAGGTCAACGTCGGCCGGCACGAGGCGGCGGGCAGCATCGCGGATATCCCTGTTGCGCGTCAAATCCACCGTGAGTAAGTGGGCCTGAGCACCGTGCTGAGTCGTGATGGGTTCAGCATCCACTTCCGGGCCATCGTCGCCTTCGTGGGCAAGGATGGTGGCCATCGCGGCAGCGACGCGTTCGGGATCCTCCGTGGGGTGTGCCGTGGCGCGCATGCGCAGCCAGTGGAAGCGCATCAGTCGTAGTACACGACGACGTCGATGGTGACGCTGTTCTGGGGGGCACCACGACTGGCGACGCTGACATAGTAATCCAGGCTGGCGGTGAGGTTGCCTTCAGCGGCGACCATGTCCGCAGACGCCTCGGTGAGAGCATTGCCCTCCGGGTCGCAGATGGCGATTTCAGCAGAGCCGCTGGCCACGGTGGCAGTGACGCCCGTGGCGTTCGCCTTGGTTTGGAACTTCATGGCCTTCCAGTATTCGGAGTCCACAAGGGGCTGGCCGTGGCCGGCGCAGGAGTCGGCACTGAGGGTTGGGTCCTGCACGTTGAATTGGTGGGAGGGCGGCGTCTGGGGGTGGTTGACAGCCACGCTCGTGCTGTGGCGGACGATGTCTGCCTCGTCGTCAATGACGCTGACCTCAACGGAAGCAAGGCCTGGCACGGAGAATTGGAAGGTGACGTCCACGAATGCACCGTCCTCGAACAGAGTGGCGGTGCGCGTGTTGTTGTCGTCCTTGATCGTGATGCTGGCAGCGGTCACTTCGCCATCGGGGTCGGTGGTACCGTTGAGGCTGAAGGTTAGGTTGCCATCCAGGAGGACACCGGAGGTGACGTTGCCATTATCGTCGGTGATTGTCAAGGCGATGCTAGGCAGTTGATTAGGTGCGGGCGGCGTCACGTTGTCATCCATGGTGGAGTTGTCATCCATGGTACTGTTGTCGCCGTGCGTGTGGTCGCCGTGGTCCTCTTCCGGGCATTCGTCGTCATGGTGCCCATCGGCACAGTGGTCCTCGTCAGCATCGCTGTCGCCGAGGCACCCGGCAAGGGCAACGGTCATGAGCAGGAACGGGAGAAGGCTCGCGGTTCGCATCAGATTCGCCGTGTAACCATCTATATAAAAACGCTATGGGGGCAGGTCCGAACGGTGGGAAATCCCACCCCAAGCGCAAAGAACAACACCATCGTGGCGCCGCCATCGCCATGGCCCCGGAACTCGAGAAATGGACCGTTGACCTGGAGAAACGCGTTGCCGACGAATTGGCCCAAGCCCCGCCGGCATTCGTGGCCGACGGTAGCCGGCCCGTGTGGTCCATTGACACGCCGCCGCCGTACCCTTCAGGCAAATGGCACATTGGCGCCGTGGCGGGCTATTCGCTGATTGATGTCATTGCCCGAAGCCGCCGCATGCTGGGCTACGATGTGCTCTTTCCATGGGGCGTCGACCGCAATGGCATCAACATCGAGTTCACCGTGGAGAAGAAGCACAAGAAGCCCATGCAGTTCTGGGACCGAGCGGAGTTCAACGGTGAGTGTGCTCAGGAAATCAAGCAGTACTCCGATGACATGGCTCGAATCGGTCGCCGCATCGGCCTCAGTTGTGATTTTGACAACGGCTACGCCACCGACTCCGAGGAATACCGGGCCTTCAGCCAGGCCATGTTCCTGGACCTGTTCACCAAGGGCCTCATCGTCGAGGACCTCCGTCCCAACACCTTCGACCCCAAACTCGGCACAGCCATCGCAGATGCGGAAGTGTTCTACGAGGAGCGCAAGACGCGCCTCAACCACGTCACGTGGACGGTCAAGGAGACCGGGGAGAGCATCACCATCAGCACGACCAGGCCCGAACTCATCTGCGCGTGCCGCGCCGTCCTCGTCCACCCCGACAACGAAGCCACGCAGCACCTCATCGGCAAGACGGCCGTGCTGCCCGTGGTGGGCGGCCGCAGCCTAGGCAACTCAGGTAACGAAGAAGTCCCCATCCGGGCCCACCCGCACGTCAAGGCGGACTTTGGCAGCGGCATCATGATGGTGTGCTCCTTCGGTGACCAAGCGGACGTGCAGTTGTTCCGTGAACTGGAATTGGATCCAATCGCCGCCATTGGTATGGACGGCAAGATGACGGAAGCCGCAGGAGCCGGCGACGGCCCCGAATGGGAGAACGGTGGCCGCCCCAAGCAAGACAACGGTCAGCCCGAACTGATTCCTGGCCTGTACGCCGGCCTCAAAGTCGAGCCCGCCCGGAAGGCCATCATTGACGACCTGGAAGCCGAAGGGCTCCTGCCTGAGTTCGACAAGGTGGACCAGAAATTCCCCATCAGTGAACGCTCCAAGGCAGCCGTGGAGATGATTCTGCTCAAGGAGTGGTACGTCAAGCAAACCCACGCGACCGCGGACCTGCGCCGCATCGCCGGGGAAATCGACTTCCACCCCGCCAAGCACCGGCAACTGCTTCTTGACTGGATTGACACGGTCACCATTGATTGGCCCATCAGTCGCCGCCGCTACTACCACACGGAAATCCCACTCTGGTACATCGTGGATGAAGAAGGCAACGAAACTGAGTACATCGCCGTCCCGCCCAGCGATACGATGGAGCCGACATACTATCGTCCCTGGCTGGAAGACCCACCAGCCAACACCCACATCCTCCACCGAGATACGAGGGAGCCGCAGGGAGACCTAGAAGCATTCCTGGAATCCCGGCGCGGCTACCGCGCGGTCGGCGAGGAGAAGGTGTTTGACACCTGGATGGATTCCTCGGTCAGCAACCTGTTCATACTCAATCAATACGCGGACAAGCCGTGGCACCACGAACACACGTGCAGCATCCGGCCGCAGGGTCGCGACATCGTGCGCACATGGCTCTACTACACGGTACTCAAGAGCCACCTCCTACACGACAAGGCCGCCTTCGAACATGCGTGGATTCACGGCATGGGCATGGATGCCCGCGGCCGCAAGATGAGCAAATCCGTGGGCAACGTCATCGACCCGGACCAAATCCTGGAAACCACGGGCAGCGACGCATTCCGCCTATGGATTGCCGGCGAGTGCACGATCGGCGACGACTTCCGCATCGACGAACAGAAAATCAAGGGCGCCGGAAAATTCCTCCAGAAACTCGCCAACGTTGTCAAGTTCGTGAGTCAATTCGAGGCCCCCCCTGACCGCCCCAGCCAATTGACGGCCACGGACGAATGGATTCTCGGGGAACTCAATGCGGTTACCGGCAAGGCCGTCGCGGGCTACGAGGCCATCGACTTCTTCAGCCCAGCCAACGAAGTCCGCTCCTTCGTTTGGAACTTGTTTGCACCCCACTACCTGGAAATGGTCAAGGGACGTGCCTACGAAGGCGACCCCGCCGCATGCTGGACGCTCCATGAAGTGGTCCGCAGCGTTCTACGCCTGCTAGCCCCCATCACGCCCTTCATCACCCATTACTTGGCCAAGCAAGCCTACGCATTGGACATCCATCAAGCAGCCTTCCCCGAAGGCGACAAAGACGCCGGCAACCAGGACCTCACGGAGGCCGTCGTGGCGTTCAACACACTTGTCTGGAAGACCAAGAAAGACCAAGGACTCAGTCTCGCCGCCGGCATCGACGGCATCGACATCCCTGAGGAACTCACGGGGATGGCCGACGACTTCACGGCCATGCACAAATTGGGGCAAGAAGAGACGGTTGAAGCTTAAGGAAGAGGGGGAAGAGATGGACTACGGTGATCAGTAGTCTTCGATTTCGTACTCGATTTCAACCTGGTAGAACAACAGTTGGTCCAATTCGCCGCCCACGTTGCCGTACATTTCAACGAAGACCATGTAATGGGCATCATCGCGGACGGTCGTCCCGTACGTCGCGGGGACCGTATCAAGCACGTATCGATCGTTCCCGGAGCCCCGAGGCGCGGCGTCCGACCACCCAGACGAGAATTCAGCGATGCGCGAATTGGTCTGGAAGTGCCACAGGACATTGAGGTCAACGTCCATGCGACCGTTCGTGGAATTGTCCAAGCCGAGGACGGTCATGGATTTGATGACAGCGCCCGGGGGCAACTGGACGTTGGCGTAGCCCTGGTACGGTTCGCCTGGCTCGTACTGCGTCAAACGAGCCCAAGGTTGGCTGCCCCAAGACCAATGACGGGTGTCGAACCGGTATTTGACATCGGAACTGGCCGGAATGAACGCCGAACTGCCGATTGTCAGTTTCTTGGTAACCGTGTCCTTGCCGCGGCAGGTCGCATCGCCAGCCGCATCGACAGCGGCAACGAATTCTCCTGCGGGGCAATTGACCGTGTTCATGAGGCCAGGCTCGCCTTGCGGGCCCATGGGGCCGGGGTCTCCCCGGTCACCCTTGGGGCCCACAGGACCCATGGGACCAACATCGCCCCTTGGGCCCTGCGGGCCAGCCTCACCTTGCGGCCCCACCGGACCAACATCACCACGGTCACCCTTCGGACCCACCGGGCCCATCGGACCAACGTCGCCCTGGAGACCGGTTTCACCTTGAGGCCCTACCGGGCCAACATCACCACGATCACCCTTCGGACCCACCGGACCCATAGGACCAACCTCACCTTGAGGCCCCTGCGGACCAACATCACCACGGTCACCCTTCGGACCCACGGGACCCATCGGACCAACATCACCGCGGTCACCCTTGGGGCCCTGCGGACCAACCGGCCCCGCCGGGCCCTGGAGACCACACCATGCGGCGTTGAACGCCGTACACATCATGTGGCCATTGGCAAACAGGTCCGTTCCATTGAACGGATCCGTTGTCAAGGACACGTTGAAGTATTGGGCCTCGAAGATGAGCCCGGTTTCAGGAGCCATGGTGAGGTAGCCGCTCATGCGGTCGCCATCGGCGTCCACATACGGGTCGTTGTCGTCGACACCCGGTGGCGGGTTGCCATCCACGAGTCCTGCGCTTGTCGTTTGTACTAGGAACAAGCCCAGTACCAGAATTCCATACCATTTGGGGGATTTCATGTTTCCACCAAATGGGAGAAGTCAGCCTAGATGCATGGGGGTTGGGTCGGGGCCAAGATTGCAGACCAGCCCAATGCCTAAACAGGGGCGCACCTGGCAGCCGCCGTGGACCCCCGCACGCGTAGCGGCATCCTCCTGGCCTTTGCAGCGTATGCAGGCTGGGGCCTACTCTCGCCAGTGGGAAAGATTCTGCTCGAGGCGACTACGCCCATGTGGGTCAACGTGCTACGCATGGCCTTGGCCACGGCGGCGCTCTCGGCCCTGTGGTTCCGCCACGTCCCGGACGGACTGCGGTTATGTCGTCGGCCATGGGTCGTACTGGTGGCCTTGGTGGGCAATGGCTTGAGTTTCTCCTTGTTCCTCTACGCCGTGGAGCGCCTGCCTGCAACGTATGCCACCCTGGGGTTCTACACGGCGCCCTTGTGGACAGCCATCATTGCCCGCGTGGCTCTAGGGGAGCGCGTTGGCTGGGCATTTGCCCCCGCCGTTGTAGCCTTGTTCGTAGGCGGATGGTACGCGCTCGGGGGTGCCTCGGGCGGCGCGGACCCACTGGGATTGGTGTTGGCCGTCGGGTCAGCCATTGGATGGGCCCTCTACGCAGTCATGCTGCGCCAATCCAGCGACATTCCGGCACGTCCGTTCCTCATTGCCCAATTCCTGATTGGCACCATCTACTTCCTTGGCGGCGCCGTCGCTACTGAACCTCTGCCGAACCTCGACGAAGTACGGTGGCCTTGGATGCTGCTGTATGTTGCCATCCCGACGCTCGGCACGTTGCTCCTGTTCAATGAAGCGTTGCGGCGCGCCCCAGCCAGCCTCGTCAACATCCTCGTCGGCGTGGAACTGGCCGCCACAGTGGTGTTCTCTATGCTGCTCCTCGGCGACCGCTTCACGTTGATGCAGGCAGCCGGAATCGGCCTCGTCCTGGCGGCCGTCACGGCCTATTTGGCGTGGCGGGAACGGCCAATACAAACCTTGTCCGGCTCCCCGGAGCCTGGACGTCCCGGGCAAGGAGATTGAGTCCCCAGTCGCCCTCAGGCGCTAGGGCAATGCGAACGTGGTCCATCTCCGAGGCCACGGCGCGGGCCGCGCTGGACGTATCGGGAGCTTCGACCCGTCGCAGGCGCTGGGCTTCAATCCAGCCACGAGACTGGGCCAAGGCAACTGGGTGGCTCTGCACCTCGCGCGCGTCGTCCAGCGACCCCACCCCCCAGGCATGAAGGTGAATCGGCCACCACGCCTCGGCGAGGACCTGCCACGAGGTAATGGCATTCATGGCATCCACAACCGGGCCAACGTCGCTATTCTCGACTGGCACCCAGACCGCGTCGGCGTCCCCCGCGAGAACCGCAGCGGCGGCTGCATCGAAGCCGGGCCACGGTGACGGTACGTGCCCATTGGCGCGGGCACTCATGTCGCTGAATGAGCCGGGAGCCGTGCCGATTGCCACGCGCACGGTTGTGGTAATTTGCTGCCGGTCTTGACGTTATTCTGGAGCCACAAGTAGGCTTGTTCTGGCGCGGTGCTCTTGGTCAATCCATGCGATGACCCCTGATTCGGTGCCGAACCCGATACCCGCGAACTCCCCCTTGTTGGGGGCGGCCCCCGCACCCTGGGCCAGGGTCGTCACACCGATGACTAGTCCACGCGCGTCGAGTACGACGTGTAGTGGTTTGAGGGAGCCTACGGTGCCTGACGGGTCGCCCACCGCGTTGAAATTCGCTAACAAGAAGTGAGCGCCGCCATGACCATCGGCCTCCAACCAGAAGATGTTGAATGCACCTGCATCGGCCGCTGCCGGAACTAGTTCCGTGACTCTTTGGGGCTCGGTCCACGTGTGCCCACCATCGGGGCTCATCGTGACCCACCCGCTAAGACAGCCGAGGACCCACCACGGTCCATCCATCGTCCAGATGTTTGTGCCACATTTCTGCTCGCGAAGGCAGCGCAGTGGCGTGGCCTCTTCCTCGGCCCAGCGCATCTCGTGCAGGAGTGCGCCGCACGGCTCGCCGGACTTCGAGCACGCGAACATGAAACCGTCCGCGTGGACAGCCGGCTCCGTATGGAGGTTGCACCCATCAGCCACAATGCGCTCGCCGGTCCACGTTAGACCTGCATCGTGGGACCAGGCGGCAGAAACGTGGGGCACGGCCGCGCCACGGGTGGGTTTCTGCCAGATGGCCACGATGGTCGAGCCGTCTGCCGCCATCCACTGGCGGTCGTTGTCACCGTCGGTGCTCAACAGTGTGACCTCACTCCAGGTAGCGCCTAGGTCGTCGCTGTACGCTGTCCAGATCTCGGTCGCGTCGGCGACGAGAGTCGATGGCGAAGAAACGAGACCCGAGACGTGGAGCCGGCCGTTGGCAGAGAAGATGGCCACCGGGTCTGCGGCGATGTCGCTCCCGTCCCCGTACGGGACCGAGGATGCTCGTTGCCAAGAGACACCCGAGTCCTTGGACGAGTAGAACTCCATGGGGTGTACTTGCCCATCCGCCGCTCCCCGAGTCTGGATTCCAACGACGACACGCTCGTCGTCTTCGGGGTCGACCGCCACGAACGGCTCAGATTGCCACGGGGTCTCACCCATGAGTCGCCCGGCACACTCCCACGGTTCGCCTGCTTCACCTGGGCATGAGAAGATGCGAGGGACCCGTGCTTCTTCGATCGGAGGGGCGACAGGGTCCTCTGCCACGGGACGTTCGTCGACGCAGCCGGACATCAAGGCGACCAAGAGGATGACCCAAGCACGCATGTCTCGGCCACCCCATCCTGGAAATAAACACACAGGCTTGCGAAACCTGAATACACAGGCCATTGTGGGCGCGACCGTGGCAGTCATCGAGGTCGAAGGTCTGGGAAAGACGTACCGCGATGGCACGCGGGCTTTGCAAGACGTATCGTTCCGAGTGGAGAAGGGGGAAATCTTCGGCGTCCTAGGACCAAACGGTGCCGGCAAGACCACGATGATGAAGGTGCTGGGTACCCTTCACCGAGCCACAGCCGGCAGCGCGAGGGTGCTGGGTATTGATGTCCACCGGGACCCGCACCAAGTGCGTCGGCGCATCGGTTTTGCCATGCAAGAAGTCGGCATGGACGAATTGGCCACGGCGCAAGAGATGCTCATGCTGCATGCCCGCTTGTACGGTGTAGCGCGGGCCGATGCTCAAGCGCGCGCCGAGGCATTGTTGGAAACATTCGGCTTGACGGAGCACGCCGACCGCAGAGTGAGCCGCTTCAGCGGCGGCATGCAACGACGCCTCGACCTAGCGGTCTCCCTCATTCACGATCCAGAGGTGCTGTTCCTTGATGAGCCAAGCACGGGATTGGACCCGAAGAGCCGCAGCGACTTGTGGGACATTCTTCGGCGCCTGCGCCGCGACGAGGGGCTCACCATTCTGATGAGCACCCATTACATGGACGAGGCGGACGCGTTGTGCGACCGCATTGCCATCATCAACGGCGGCACCATTGCCGCCATTGACACGCCTGAGCGCCTCAAACGCAGTGTTGGCGCCGATACCATTACAGTATCCGTGCCAGGAGGCGTCGAGGTTCGGCAGCGGCAACACTTGACGTCCACATTCGGACCGGGAAATGTCATCTTCGTGGGTGATGACGTGCAAGTCCGAGTCACGGATGGCGAGCGTGCACTCATGCCGGCGTTGCGCGTCTTTGAGTCCGCAGGCGTCAGTGTCGCCGGCACGAAAGTGAAGAGCCCCACACTAGATGATGCATATCTGAAGTATACCGGGCACCGGTTGGAGGCGGAATCATGATGGTCTTTGGCCGCCTGTACATGCGGAACCTACGCCAGATTCCGCGCATTCCAACCGTACTGGTGTTCGGGATTATGATGCCAGTCATTCAATTACTTCTGTTTGGCACCATCTTTAGTGCTACCACAGATCTACCTGGCCACCCATTCCATGGCGAGAATTACTATGCGTTCATTGCACCGGCCATTGTACTGCTGACGGCGTTCCTGGGCATGGCCAACAGTAGCGCCGCCTTCATCGTGGACTTGCGAACGGGCTACTTCGACAAACTGCGGACCACGCCCGCCAGCCCCGGCCTGGTGATTTCAGCCCGGCTGCTTGCGGAGATGACTCGAGTGGCCATGCAATGCTTCCTCGTGCTGGGAATTGCTGCCGCCCTGGGGGCCCGCGTAGAAACTGGACCTGTTGGGGCGGTGACGATGGTACTTGCCGCTGTGCTGTTTAGTGCCATGACGACGGGCCTAGCCGTGACCGCGCTGGCGATGAAGACCCGCAGCGATCAAGCAACCCAGTCGGCGTTCCCGCTGTTCTTCATCTTCCTGTTCCTGTCAACAGCGTACATGCCGGAAAACCTCCTGCCTGATTGGCTGCAGACGGTAGTCAAATTCAATCCCATTGACTACCTCATCCAAGGCTTCCGTAGCCTGATGTTCACCACCTGGGCCGAAGCCGCCCCCAACTTGGCAATTGGAATGGGCTTTGCAGCCCTGCTTGCCGTCGTGTTTGGCCTACTGAACCGCCAGGCATACCGCTCCAGCATGGCGTAAGTGACGTGGCGCCGAGCGCAGAATCCTTGAAAGCGGGCCCTCCGTGGCCGCGTTCGTGCACTGGGCCGATGTCGAAGCAGCCACCTTGATGGAGCGCCACGGGAAAGAGCCCCAAGTGTTTGCCACCGCAATCACGCCAAGCGGCCCCATCCATGTGGGCAACATGCGTGAGGTGCTGACCACGGAGGCCATTTACAGGGCGACGCGGGAAGCCGGCGGGTCTTGCCGCCTCATCTACATCGCCGACGACTACGACCCGCTTCGCAAGGTCTACCCTTTCCTGGATGGTGCCTACGAGGCTTACGTAGGCTTGCCGCTGCGCGAGATTCCCTGCCCCGATACGGACGGCAAACCCAACGGTTGCGGGCAGCACGACTCCTACGCGCAGCACTTCCTGGAGCCGTTCCTGAGTAACCTTACACTCCTCGGGGTCGAGCCCGACGTGCTTTCCGCGTACGACCTCTACCACGAAGGCCACTACGCCGATGCCACCGCCACCGCCTTCGACAGCGTGGACCAAGTTCGCACCATCATTGAGACGGTGAGCAAACGGCAACTACCCAAGCGGTGGGCACCCTTCAATCCACAATGCCCGGAATGTCGCCGCATCGCTGGCACCGAGGTCCTAGACTACGAGTACCCTAGCATCCACTGCCGCTGTACCCACTGTGCTGCGGGCACAGACGACCCCGACGCAGGAACTTTCACTCTAGACGTTCGCACGCCCGGAATCGGGAAGCTGCCCTGGCGACTGGATTGGCCAGCGCGCTGGGTCTTCCTCGGCGTTACCTTCGAGGCGTTCGGCAAGGATCACGGCGCCAGCGGCGGCTCATGGGACACGGGCATTCCCTTGGTTCGCGACGTGTTTGGCGGCACCGAGCCGCATCACGTCATGTACGAATTCCTACAACTCAAAGGCAAGGGCGCCATGCACTCGAGCACGGGCCTCGCCGTATCCGCCACCGACATGCTGGCAATCACGCCCCCCGAGGTGCTGCGGTACTTGTTGGTGCGCCAATCTCCTCGCAAGCACATTGACTTCGACCCGGGCCTGGGCATCCTCAACTTGGTGGACGACTTCGACCGCCTCGAACGAATCAATTGGGGCGTGGAGCAAAACCCAGGTGACGTTACAGAGGTCGAAGCCACGTATCGGTTATCGTGCCCTCGACCCCGTGAAGGCGTCGGTACGCAAGTGCCGTACCGCCACCTCGTCACCGTGGTCCAGATGGCCCAAGACGACGCAGGAGTCGAGGAAGTGCTGCGGCGCAGCGGGGCCCTGGAAGGGGAGTTAGCAGAAGCAGATACGCGCCGCCTGCACCGACGCTTTTCCAATGTGCGCGCATGGCTGGCTTCGTATGCCCCGGAGAATGTGAAATTCAGGATTGCTCCGGAGGCCCCACAAGTGCCGGATGAAGACAAGCCGTTCCTTGCGGACTTGGCTCGTCGCCTCAAGGACGCCGAGTGGACGGGGCAAGGTGTCCACGATACTATCTATGCGGCTAAGGACGAAGCCGGCATCAAGCCAGGCGATGCATTCCGTGCCATCTACCGTGCCATCCTCGGCGCCGAGCGGGGCCCGCGAGCCGGGTTCTTCTTGGCCAGTCAAGACCGGGCGTGGGTCATCGAGCGCCTCGACGCCGTTTCCACAGGGGCCTAAGCAAGCCGGGCGCACGCTCCTTACGCCCGTCATACAACACACGCAGGCCGCGACCAAGGAGGCGACGCAGGTCGTCGTTGTAGGGGTACCACCAGATGCTGTTCCCCTTGCGGGGCGACCAGTTGATGTGACGAAGGTTGGTGACAGCGTCCAGCCCCCAGGACCCATGACTAGCGCCGCGGCCGGAATCCTTGGTGCCAGTCCATGGCGTGTCCGTGGCGCCAAACGTGTACACGTGGTCATTGATTGTCACCGTCCCCGCCTCGAGGCGGCGCGCCCAGCGTTCAGCCCGGGCCAGGTCTCGTGTCCAGACGCTAGCGGTCAATCCGTACGGCGTTTCATTGGCGTGATCCACCATTTCCTGGGGCTTGCAGGCCATAACAGGTAGGGTCGGACCAAAGGTCTCCTCCCGCATACACAGCATATCGGGTTCGGCGCCCAGGATTAAGGTGGGTTCCATGAAGCGGGGGCCCAGTTCATCCAGGATGTCACCCCCCTCGATGGTGGCTCCACGGGCTTCGGCGCGGCGAATGTGTTCTCGGATGCGGCGCACGGCGTCGTCATTGATTACCGGGCCCATATCCAAGTCACCCAACGGATGGCCGACCCGGATGGCGGCCCGGTGGTCCCTGAGTCGGGCCGTCAAGTCATCATAGCGGGCAGGATCGACGAACAAGCGTTCCACGCTCGCGCAGGTTTGTCCTGCATT